>JAUNGO010000026.1 GCA_030524475.1 Eggerthellaceae bacterium
GGTCCTTCTCGCTGACGTTACGAACGACTTGCGATTCTTGCTATAGCTCCAATGGCTTTTCCGTAGGGCAAGGGCCATGCCCTTGCCGCTCAATCGGCAATCGCTCGCATTCTTTCCCGTAGGGCAAGGGCCGTGCCCTTGCCGCCTTATCGCACCTGCGCACCGTAAGAGGTGTGAAGTTTAACTATTGTTACGGAAAGTTAATGGGCGTGTGCGGGAGGGGTTCGCTGGGGCTGCTAAAATGAAAACATATACATACTCGTCTGGACTCATCTGGGGTCCAGATTTCATTTTCTGGGAGACGATTCGGGCATGGATGCAGCGCAGGGCGCAAAGAACGGCGGAGATGCGATCGACGAGGAAGTAAGCAGCAAGATTCTTACGCTGCCGAACGTCATCTCGTTTGTGCGCCTGTGCATGGTGCCACTCTACCTGGTGCTTCTGCTTAACGGCTACAACATTGCCGCCACCGTCGTGTTCGCCGTTGCTGCCGCCACCGACTTCGTCGACGGGCAGGTGGCCCGTCGCACGCACTCGGTGTCGAAGTTGGGGCAGCTGCTCGACCCGGCCGTCGACCGCATCCTCATGATCACGGGCGTCCTCGGCGTGTTCCTCGTTGGGCGCATTCCGCTGTGGATCATCGTGCTCGTCGTCGCGCGCGACGCGCTTCTGCTCGTCGGCGGCGCGTGGTTGCTGTCGCGCTGGCAGATTCGCGTCGCCGTCATTTACCCGGGCAAGTTCGCCACCACGTTTTTGTTCGTAGGCTTCGCGGGCTTGCTGCTGAATTGGCCGCTCGTTTCCGGCCTGGGCGTTTGCGATATCGCATGGCTGCCGGGATTTACCGCCGAGGCGGTCTCGTGGGGCATTTGGTTTGTGTATGCGGGCCTCGTCCTTGCCATCGGGACGACGGTGTACTACTGCGTCACGGCGTGGAAGAAGCTTCAAGAGGCGCGCGTCAGCACGCGCGAGGAGGCTTAAGGCCCCATGCCCGTAAACGATCCCCGCAAGCCGCATGGGCGCGCCAACGAAAACAACGCGCAACGCAACAGCTCCCGCGCCAACGCCGACCAAGCCCGCGCTGCGCGCCCGCGCTCTTCTGCGCCCGACGCCTCGCGCGCCTCAAGTGAGCATCGCCGCAGCGCGCGCGGCGCAAGCGCAGCCCGCGCGCTGCGGACGGCGTCCCCGCGCGCCGCAAGCCGACGCGACGCACACCCGCGCCGTGCGCGCGGTGCTGAAACTCCGCGCATCGACCAACCGCGCCGTGCGCGCGACACCGCCTCGACGCGCGGCGAAAGCGCGGCATCCTCGCGCGCTCGCGGCGCAGGGTCTTCCCGCGCCGCCCGTCCTCGCTCAACGCAGCGGGCGGCGCAGCCCCAGGGCCAGCCGCTTTCGTTTTCCCCGCTCGTCGACAAAGCAAGCGACGCGAACTCGCTTCCCGAGCGCATCTTCGGCGTGCTCGCCGCCGTGCTGCTCGGCATTGTGTCGCTTATCGTGCGCGCGCTGCAGCTGCTTGCCCACGCCGTCGCCTCGATCGCCCGCAGAAGCCGCGCGGCCGCCGTCGTCATGGTGGTTGCCGCCGTGCTCGTTGTCGGCGGGGCGATCGACGCCTTCGCCACGAACGGAAAGGTATATGCGGGCGTGTCTATCGGCACGGTCGACGTGTCGGGCATGACCGCCGACGAGGCCCGCGGCGCCGTCGAAGCGGCGTACGCCCCGCAGCTCGATTCGGCGCAGGTGGTCATTTTCGCTAACGACGACGTGGCGGCGTCAGTCGACGTCGAGCAACAGATTGTGCAAGACCAGGCCACCGCCGAGCAGGTTTCCTTCGAGCAGGCGCAAAAGGACAAGTCCCTGTGGCTCGAAACCGCCCAGACGCTTTCCGCAACCGTGCCAACCGATGCTCTCGTCGACGAGGCGATGAGCGTCGGACGCGCGGGAATCGGGATTTTCGACCGCATCGGCGCGGCCTTAGGCGGCAAGACCATCGACGTGTCCGTTCAAATAGGGGCCGACGAGCTTGAGACGCTCGCGCAAGACATCGACACCTCGATCGGCAACCCGCGCCAAGACTTCGACATCAAGATCGAGCAAGGCGAGGTGTCAATCGTCGAGGGACACGACGGCTGGATGGTAAACCGCGACACGCTCGCAAGCGAGCTCTCCCGCGCGCTTCTGCAAACCGACGGGTCTGCCTCGTCGTTCACCGCGCATACCGAGTACGCGCCTTTGCGCATCGACGAGGCGGCGGCGCAGCAGACGCGCGACGCCGTGGACGCCCTCATCGACAACGGGGCGACGTTCACCTCAAACGGCACCAACGTCGACGTCGCCCGCGCCGAGCTCGGCGGCTGGGTGGCGACGCGCGTCGAGGAGCACGACGGGGCGTTTCGGCTCGCTCCCTACCTTGACGCGACGGCCGCCAGCGCCGAGCTCGTGGGAATGGTGAACGCCAGCGCGGGCGGCGAGAGCGTGTCGGTCGACTTCACCGTCGAAGGCGACGACGTAAGCGTCACGCCGCGCAGCGAGGTAACCGTGCCGCGCCTTGTCGAGGCTCTTGACGCCCTCGACCAAAACCTTTTCGCGAGCTATCGCGCAACCGGCGCTGCAGGAACACCCTCGACGGAGTCCATCGCTATCGCCACTCAGCAGGTTTCCGGCACGCTCAGCTTCGACGAGGCGCTTTCCTGCGGGCTTGTCACCGAGATATCGTCTTTCACCACCCAGTACACGAACTCCTCCTCGACGCAGAACCGCAACCACAACATCCACCTCGCCGCCGACCTGCTCAACAACTCGGTGGCCGAGTCGGACGGCGGCGACTGGTCGTTCAACGGCACGACCGGCAATTGCAACGAGGAAGCGGGCTTTCTGCCCGCCGGCGCCATCGCGGGCGACGAGTACGTCGACGAGGCGGGCGGCGGCATCTGCCAGGTGGCGACCACCGTGTTCAACGCGGTTTACGAAGCCGGCTACACCGTGACGCGCCGCCAGAACCACACGCTGTACATGGCAAGCTACCCGGCGGGGCGCGACGCGGCGGTGTCGTACCCCGACCTCGACTTCGTCTGGCGCAACGACACGTCCTCCGACGTGCTTCTGCGCACCAGCTACACCGACACGAGCGTGACGATCACGCTGTACGGCGTCGATCCCGGCTACACCGTCACCACTGAGACGGGCGAGTGGGTCGAGGGCGAGAAGCACAGCACGCGCACCGAGCGCGACGACACGCTTTCGCCCGGCAGAAGCTACGTCAAGACCGTCGGCACCGACGGCCTTGAGATCACCGTGACGCGCACTGTCAAGGAAAAAGACGGCACGATCGTCCGCCAAGACGCCTTCCATTCCATCTACGCGCCGATCACCGAGGTAATCGTGAAGGGACCCGACGCAACTTCAAGCAACGAAAACTCAACTTCAAGCAGCGCTTAAAACCTGCACAGCCTTCGAGAAAGGACGAAACGACACGTGCGTTCCCCCATAGCTTCAACCATCTTTTGCCAGCGAGGCGTTGCCGCCGCCTTGGCGCTTGCCCTCGCCGCGACGCCCATCATGCTCGCGCTCGGCGCGCAGCCCGCCGCGGCCGACGTGCGGCGCACCGACGTCATTTCCACCTCGACGATGGAGGAGCGCGGCATATCGGCGGCGAGCTGCCCGGCCATCGACGCCGAGCGCGCCATCGTGGTCGACTCGAACGGGAAGGTGTACTTCGAGCGCAACGCCGACGACCCGGCGAACATCGCTTCCATCACGAAAGTCATGACGGCCGTGTGTGCCCTCGACGCCGCGCCGCTCGACACCACCGTCACCGTCAGCGCGCTTGCCGCCGAGGTGGGGGAGTCGAGCGCGCATTTGCAGGAGGGCGACACCCTCACGCTCGAGACGGCGCTCAAGGCGCTCATGATTCCCTCGGGCAACGACGCCGCCATCGCCATTGCCGAAAGCGTGGGCAAAGTCATGCTCGGCGGCACGGCCACCGACGAGGAGGCGCTTGCCGCATTCGTTTCCGCCATGAACGACAAGGCGGCCGAGATCGGCTGCACCGACTCGGTGTTCGAGAACCCCCACGGGCTCGACGACGGCGAATGGGCGGGAAACCTGCACTCCACGGCGCGCGACGTTTCCAAAATCGCCGCCTACGCCATGAGCAACGATACCTTCCGCTCCATCGTGTCGCTCGATGCGGAGACCATTCGCGTCACCCGCGACGGCGAGCAGGCGGAAATCACGCTGGAAAGCACCGACGAGCTGCTCGGCGTCTACGAGGGCGCTTGCGGCATCAAAACGGGTTTCACCGACCTTGCGGGCGCCTGCTTCGCGGGCGCGGCGAGCCGCGACGGGCTTGAGCTTTACGCCGTCGTGTTGAAGTCGAGCTCCGAGGCGCAGCGCTTCACCGACGCCACCACCCTGTTCGACTGGGTGTACGACGGCTACGTCACCTACAAGCTCGCGCACGCGGCGGAGTCGACCGCCATGACGATCGACGGCGAGTCGCGCGACGTTCCCGTGGTGGCGGAAGTGGCGCAAACCTGCTGGTCCGACAAGCGCGTGAAGGCCACGTTCGCCGATCCCGATGCAAGTGTTGAGGTGTTCGCCTTCGACGGCAACATCAGCCAGCAGTTCTCCTTCGACGAGCCCGACGGCGCGGTGAACGTAGGGGACAAGCTGGGGAAGGCGACATTTTTCCAAAACGGCACCGTCGTGGCAACCGTTGACCTTATAGCCTGCGAAAACGCGCCCGCGCCCGATCTTTTGCAAAGCATCGGCATATGGTGGGAGCGCTTCATCGGCGGCTTCACGGGGGCCGAGGCTCAGGCGACGTCGCTTACGCTCAATGACACGCCGCTGCTCTACAACAAGCAAACGTCCTCCGTCATGAAAACGGAGGTTTAGGCTATCATGAAAGAAGGAAGCAAGATGAACGAGCTTTGTCCGGTGTGCCAGTCTCCGGTCGAGGAAGGTACCGGTGTGTGCCCCTCGTGCGGCTTCAAGCTGCTCGGCGCCACGCAGGCGTTTGAGCCCTGCGTCATCGACGGCAACGAGCGCTCGCCGAAGGCGCGCGCCAACGTAAGCTACGCGCTGCACGTGGTGCGCGGCCCTCAGGCGGGCGCAACCTACCAGATCGACGGCGACGACCTCACCATCGGGCGCAGCCCGAACTGCTCGATATTCCTCAACGACATGACGGTTTCGCGTATGCACGCCACGTTGCGCCGCGAGGGGGCGAGCTACGTCATCGAGGACGCCAACTCGTTCAACGGCGTGTGGGTGAACAACCGCAACGTGAACGCAAAGGCGCTTGCCAACGGCGACGTCGTGCAGATCGGAACCTTTTGCATGGTCTACGAGGAGAACCAGGCATAAAGCCCTTCCTTTGAGCCGCAGGAACGCGTGACGGAAAACTGCGGGCAAGGGAGGCGTGAGCCCAAGAAGAGACGAGGTATCGCATGGAATTGATGTCGGGAAACGAGGCGATAGCGCAAGGCGCGTGGGAGGCGGGCGCCACCATCGGTGTCGCGTACCCGGGCACGCCCTCGACCGAGACGCTCGAGTGCTTCGCGCAGAAAGACGGCGTCTACGCGGAATGGTGCACCAACGAGAAGGTGGCGGTCGAGGTGGGGCTCGGCGCCTCGGCAGCAGGCGCGCGCGTGCTCTCCACGATGAAGCACGTCGGCGTCAACGTTGCCGCCGACCCGCTGTTCACCGCCGCCTACACCGGCGTGAACGGCGGCATGGTGGTGCTCGCCGCCGACGACCCGGGCATGTATTCCTCCCAAAACGAGCAGGACTCGCACTATTACGCGCAGGCGGCGCACATCCCCGCGCTCGACCCGTCCGACTCCGCCGAGGCGCTGCGCTTCACGCGCGACGCCTTCGAGCTTTCCGAGCGCTTCGACGTTCCCTTCATCATTCGTTCCTCGGTGCGCGTCTCCCACACGAAAACGCCCGTCGAACCGCAGGAGCACGAAGCGTATGCGCGCAAGCCGTACGAGAAATCGGCGCAGAAGTGGGTGATGATGCCCGCCTTCGCCAAACCGCGCCGCAAGGTGCAGCTTCAGCGCGTCGAGGCGCTAAAGGCGTGGGTCGAGGAGTGCCCTTACAACACCATCGTCGAGGGCGCGGGTGAGATCGGCGTCGTGTGCGCGGGCGCGGCCTACCAGCACGTCGTCGAGGCGCTGCCCGAGGCAAGCGTGATGAAGCTCGGCGTGTCGTGGCCCTTGCCCGAAAAGAAGCTGCGCGCGTTTGCCGATTCCGTTAAGGCGCTTTACGTGATCGAGGAGGGGTCGGAGTACTTGCGCAACGCCGTGGCCGCTTGTGGCGTGGCGGTGTCGGACACGCCGTGCTTCCTGCCCGCCGACGGCGAGTTGAGCCCCGGGCTCGTGCGCGCGGCGTTCGGGATTCCTGAGCCAGACCATGCGCCCGTGCGCGACGATTTACCGGGACGCCCGCCGGCGCTTTGCGCGGGTTGCCCCCATCGCCTCGTGTTCAAGGAGCTTTCGCGCCTGCGCGCCATCGTCACGGGCGACATCGGCTGCTACACGCTCGGCGCCTTGCCGCCGCTTTCCGCCATCGACACATGCGTCGACATGGGCGCGTCGGTGTCGATGGCGCACGGCTTCGAGCTGGCGCTGGCGGGGGAAGACCACAAGCCTGTTGTGGCGGTCATCGGCGACTCCACGTTTGCGCACTCGGGCTTGAGCTCGCTCATCTCGACGGTGTACAACCGCGGCGCGGGCACGGTGTGCGTGCTCGACAACCGCACGACCGCCATGACGGGCCGCCAGGGCAACCCCTTCAACGGCGTGACGCTCCAGAAGCGCCCGAGCCGCGAGCTCGACCTCGAGGGCGTGGTGCGCGCGCTCGGCGTCGAGGACGTGCGCGTCGTCAACCCCAACGACATGAAGGCGGTGCGCACAGCGCTCAAAGAAGCCACAAGCGCCGTCGAAACCCTTTCGGTGCTTATCTTCCGCTCACCCTGCGTGCTGCTCGACCGCACGCGCAAGCCCGCTTACCACGTGCAGGGCAACTGCACGGGATGCGGCGTGTGCGCGTCTTTGGGATGTCCCGCCATCTCGCGCGACGAGCAAACGGGCACGGCCAGTATCGACGCCGCCCAGTGCATCGGGTGCGCCCAATGCGCCCAATACTGCAACTTCGACGCCATCGCGCAGGAATAGGGGAGGATGCCATTATGTCGCTTACCACGGTTTTGCTTTGCGGCGTCGGCGGGCAGGGCACCATCCTCGCCGCCGACCTGCTCGCCCATGCGGCGCTTGCCGCCGGGCTTGACGTCAAGGTATCGGAAATCCACGGCATGGCACAGCGCGGCGGCGCCGTTACCACCGTCGTGCGCTTCGGCGACGAAGTGAAGTCGATGGTGTCCGACGCGGGCTGCGTCGACGTGATCGTGTCGTTTGAGACGACCGAGGCCCTGCGCAACATCCATCAGCTTGCCTCTGGCGGGTCGCTCATCGTGAACGACGAGGCCATCAAGCCGCTGCCCGTCCTCACGGGGAAGGGCTCTATGCCCGCCCGCGCCCGCGAAGACCTGCGCGAGGCGGGCGCCCTTCTTGTTCCCGCCGCCGAGCTTGCGCGCGAGGCGGGCAACGTGAAGTCCTCGAACGTGGCGCTGCTCGGCGCGCTTTCGGCGCGGCTCAACTTTCCCGCCGAGGCGTGGAAGAGCACCATCGAGTCGCGCGTGCCGCAGAAAACGGTAGCGGCGAACCTTGCCGCCTTCGAGGCGGGCCGCGCGTTCGTGCTTGCCGCGAAATAGCTCGGGTATTGTGAAAGCCGCAGGCCAGACGCCGCTCGTTGGTCGCTTCGCCCCGTCGCCGACGGGGCGTATGCACGCGGGCAACATCTACGCGGCGCTGACCGCGTGGCTTGTGGCGAAGTCGACGGGCGGCAGCGTCGTGTTGCGCATCGAGGACTTGGACCGCGAGCGCTCAAAGCCCGCGTTCGCCGACGCGGTTCAGCGCGACTTCGAGCAGCTCGGGCTTACTTGGGATAGCGGCCCGTACTTTCAGCACGACCGCGACGAGGCCTATTGCGCCGCCTACGAGAAGCTTAAAGGTGCCGGGCTTGTTTACCCGTGCTTCTGCACGCGCGCCGACCTGCGCAGCGCCTCGGCTCCTCACCTCGGTGAAAAGCACGTATATCCCGGCACGTGCCGCGCGCTCGGCGAGGCGCAGCGCGCGGCACGTGCACGTGCGCTGGCAAGCGAGCAGCCGCCGCGTCGCCCCGCCCTGCGCCTCGCCGTCGACGCGCGCACGATTGCGCTTGACGACGCGGTGCAGGGCGCATACGCCCAAAAACTCGATCGAGACTGCGGCGACTTCCTTGTGCGCCGCTCCGACGGCGCTTTCGCCTACCAACTTGCCGTCGTCGTCGACGACGCCGAACAGGGGATCACCAGCGTGGTGCGCGGCGTCGACCTGCTTTGCTCCACGCCGCAGCAGATTTACCTGCAGCAATTGCTCGACCTGCCGACACCTGCCTACGCGCACATTCCGCTGCTCGTGGCGCCCGACGGAAGGCGGCTGGCGAAGCGCAACCGCGATGCCGCCTACGACGAACTCCTCGCGCGCTTTAAAACGCCTGCAGCTGTTATCGGGCACATCGCGGGAACGGTTGGGCTGGCACCGACGACCGACCCCGCCACGCCCGAGCAGCTGCTTAACACGTTTGACCTTAAGGCGTTCGCGAAGGCTGTCCCCGACAAGGTGAGCATCGTTTGGTCGTAGCGGAAGCTACGACACGAGCACGAAACTTCCGCTGGCAAGAATCGCTGCCGCGTAGAATGCGCCGAGGGCCACGTTTACGCTGCATACCTGAGCCATCGCCCCGATGCGCGTAGCGGGGGCGAGCGGATTTTTCCGCAAGGCGTTCATGAGCGGATACGCCGCCAAGAGCATAAACAGCACGACGACAAGCCCGTTTGTGAACCAAAGCGCCACGATGGCCACGATTGCGGCGACCCAGGCGTACATAAGGGCATGGTAGGCTTTTCGCGCGCGCTCGCGCCCGAGCTTCACCGACAGCGTGTTGCGGCAAGCGTCCACGTCCTTTTCAATGTCGCAGGTGTTGTTCGTGAACATGATAAGGCCAACGCCGATAACGGTCGGTATCGCCCACACCAAGGCAAGCCACTCGAGCTCGCGCGTGAGCACCTGGTAGCACGCGAGCGGAATGAACCCGCCCATAACCAACCCGCTTACCGCCTCGCCGATGGGAAGGTACGAGATGGGCGTCTTGCCGCCCGAGTACAGCACCACCACAAGTGCCCCCACGCACGCGATGGCAAGCGGAATCCATCCTGCCACATAGATGGCGTAGATGCCCAGCAGAAAAGCGACGACGAGAAAGCCGACGGCCAGTCGCAGGGCCGATGCGGGGTTCACGTTGTTGTACACGAGAACGGCGTCGCTCGGGTCTACGTTGTCTTCGGCGGAGTCGGTTCCCTTCACATAGTCGAAGTAGTCATTGAAGGTGTTCACGGCGGCCTGCATGAGCACGCAGATCACCAAAAGAGCGCAGGTAAGCGTCACGGACAGCACACCCGATTTCACCGCCGCCGCAGCGCTTGCCACAAGTACGGGCAGAATGGAGGCGGGCCAGGTGTGAGGAGCCGCCAAAAGCCATGCCATGTGCGGCGTGAAGCGGCAATATTGAGGGGAAGGGGAGGGGGATTGTGCCGACATGAATAACTCGCTTTCAACAAACAAGCCGCCCGCTAGGCGCGGGCGGCTTGACGGAATATCACGTGCGTACGTTAGATGGTCATAAGCGCGGTCAGAACCTCTTGCGACGCCGCGTCGTCGACGTTCCAGGTGTTGCCGTCCTTCGTGCACTCGATGACGATGGGCTCAGCCGTTGCCGGGGCAACGTCGTTCAACGCCTCCATGATCTTCTGACCGTACAGCGCGTAGAACGCCTCTTGGTCAAGGGAGGTAGCCTCGGGGCTCTCCATCAGCTCGGCGACGATGCGCTCGATCTCCGACTGGAATTGCGAGATGCTCTTGTTGGTGAGCGTCACCGATGCGTCGGCGGTGTCGCCGTCGATGGTGATATCGCCGATCTCGTAGTCGAAGTCGGCGAAGAACGCCTTCACGAACTCTTCGGGCTCGATGCCGAATTCAGCGAAGTCCTCGGCGTCCATGTCTTGGACGTACTCGTCAAGCGTCGCCTCGTCCATGCTCTTGATCGTCTCGAACTCCTTGGTGAGCCCGTCGCGAATAACCTGCTCGTCATCCGCCCCGCAGCCCGCAAGCGCCCCGAGCGCGACCACCATGAGCGCCGCCGTCGCAAGGGCAGCAATCTTTTTCCTCATTTCTTCCCCTTCCGTAGAAAACCCGTAACTCCCCTGATGAGAGCTAAGTTTACAATAAAGTATTTCGTGAACCCTGTCTATCGTTTTTAAGCGCCCGAGCCCTTAAGCCGCCCGCATTCGCGACAAAAGGCGGTTAGCGAAAACGAAGCTTTCGGCTACGCACGGGAGAGCACGTCTTTGAATGCATGGGGTGCTCCGCACCTCGGAAACGCTTTTCTGCCTGCAAGGCTTTCAGGCGCATCGTGCACTTGAACAGCATGTACGCGAAGCCCTAAAAGACGAGCGTTCTCGACAAGAGCTGGACTAAACGTTTTCACCATATGCGCAAACTGGGGCTCGGCAATGTAAAGATGCAACCAAAAACGCTGCACATGACGCCGCGCGGCACGCTCCCCGAAGTTCACCTGCTCAAGGGCGGCGGCGCAGACAGTATCAAGGACGTCTTCGGCGCGCTCCCCAAACGTAAGACAAAACGCACGCTTTACCGTTTCGAGATTGTCGGACGCCTTTGAGGGGGAGAGGGCTGCGCTTCGCGGAACGCCTTGTTGCCGGAAGGCGACGATTTCCTCCAAGGAAAGCGTAAAGGGATGGCGATCCTTCATGCCGAACTTCGACGGTTTGATGCGCAGCTCGTCGAAATGAAGCCCCTCGTAGGCAAGATCGAGCCTCAGCATTTCTTGGCGGAAGTTGACTTCGGAACGGACGAGGGGGTCGTCGATGCAAATTTCGCAGAGGATGTAGGGAGTGTCCTTGTCGGCGCCTTTGCGCGGCGCGTCGTCCTTGCGGACGTAAAAGGCGTTTGTGTGGTCGAGCACCAACTTTGCGCACTCGGGATTGTCGCGCCACGTGCGTAAGACAACGGCGCGCTTGTATGCTTCCAAATTGCGGGACGCTTTGAGCGCCTTCCGTCCGTCGGGGTCGACCGATCGGTAGAAATCATGCAACCCGTCGGCCAGGCTCAACGACAGCCCGTATCGCAGGTCTTGTTGACCTTTTTGGGTGTTGCGCTTTGCGTGTTCACTCGAGCAGGGCATAAAGCTAAACCAATTCAACGACAGATCGAGAGGGCACGGCATGCGCGCGGAAACCCGTGTTGATTCTCGGACTCGGCCCAGAAAGCGATATACTACTTAACTTTACATAACATATGTTATCAGACATATTACCCCCAAACGGAAGAAGACGAGTCGGCGGAGCTCGAAGAGCCCGCTGAGCCTCCGTAAAGGTTCAAAAGGTCATCGTAGGAGCCGTTTTGGAGATACTCGACAAGCGACGGCAAGATAAACGCCAGCGACACGGCATTCAGCACAAGCGCCAACGCACTGACGACAAGCGCCACAATCGACTGTCGATATATGCCGTATGCAGCCGAGCCCGCCTTGTCCTCAGAGTCTTTCGCGCGACGCACTTTGACAAACGCCAGAATCGACGCGATAAGCGCTACGGTACTTAAGATCACGCCGCCAAAAAGCAGCGATACCGGGCCGGCAATGATACCGACCGTCGCGAGCGTCTGCGCCGATTTAAGTTCCGCAGCCTTCGACGGCTGAAAGTCGTCTATCGGCGACCCTTGAGGCTGTTCGTCGTTGTTGTTTTGCTCCATAAGTGTTAATTCCTTTAAAACTAGCCTATTGACCAGGCGTTTTACAAACGAGGCGCTGAGAGCCGTTCTAAGGCCCCGTTTTGCCTCAAGATGGGTTCTAGGTCGGATAAAACGGCTTAAATCAATCGCACGGTGAAACCCTTAGCGCACACCGCTGCTGCCAAAGCCCGCCGCACCGCGCTCAGCAGGCGGAAGCTCGTCGACAATCTTGAGGTTTACCGACGGGACGGCCACGACCACAAGTTGCGCGATGCGATCGCCCGGCTCGATTTCAAAAACCTCATGGGCATCGAGGTTGACGAGAACCGCCTTGATTTCACCGCGGTACCCGCTGTCGATAAGCCCAGGGCCGTTGACGACGGATATGCCGTGACGAGCCGCCAAGCCGCTGCGCGGAACAACAAGTCCCGCGTAGCCCTCAGGTATGGCGGCTGCAAAGCCGCAGGACACAACAGCACGCTCAAACGGGCGCAGGGTGTGCCGCTCCGTCGAGCGCAAGTCGAGACCTGCGTCTCCAACGTGCGCATAGGCAGGCGGTTTAGTTTCAAAATAGAACATTTGTATAGGTAGCGAAAGGGTAGGGGTATCGCTCATGAACGTATCTCCTTGAGAGCCTGGGCGAACTCTTCGACGCTTTGAAAATCCTTGTAAACGCTCGCAAAGCGGATATAGGCCACATCGTCGAGCTTTGAGAGGCGGGTAAGCGCCATAGTTCCCAAATCTTTTGAGTTGACCTCCCCTTTCGGAGACGACCTCAGCTCGTTTTCGATGCTTGAGATAAGACCTTCTATTTGATCGGGCGACACGGGACGCTTGGCGCATGCCGCCAATAATCCACGCATGAGCTTTTGGCGGTCGAACGCCTCTGAGGAACCGTCCGACTTAATGACGATGATAGGACGTTCTCCAAGTCGCTCGTAGGTGGTGAAACGGTGCGAGCACTTCAGGCACTCGCGACGACGCCTTATGGCGCCTCCGTCCTCTGCCGAGCGGGAGTCAACGACTTTCGACTCCTCGTATCCGCACGCTGGGCAATGCATAACTCTCCTTAATGCTTCAAGCCATTAGGATTATCATACCGCACGCTGCGTTTTTTAACGTTCCCAAACCTTTTCCCCGCACAGTGCCCACACGCTTTTCGCAAGGCGACGCGCCCCGTCTGCACGCGCCTTGCGCGGCGTGTTATGCAAACAAAGCGACGAACGTCAAGACGGTGCCGAGCGCGATAGCGAGATAAAGCTGCGGCTTGGTATAGCCCTCGAACGGCCGATTCGCGAAGCGCGAAAGCGAATAGGCACTTGGTTGCGCCTCGGAATCAGCCGCATTGCCGGGAAACGCGATCATGCGCGCCTGCTGCGTGGTGTAAGGGTTCGCCTTCAAGGCCGACGTACCGGCAACGGGGTATGTCGTCTCAAATTTTTTCATTTTTCTCCCCTTTCGCTCTTGCCTAGAACCTCTGTTCGTGGATATAATAGACCGAACAAAAGTTCATGTCAATAACTTTTTAAAACATTTGTTCGTTGAAGGAGGATCCGCTATGGCACAGAAGATCACGAAACGACAGCAGGCTGTGCTCAGCTGCATCGAGGATTGCATCCGCCAGAAAGGCTACGGCCCGACGGTTCGCGAGGTGTGCCAAGAGCTCGGGCTCTCCTCCCCCTCCACCGTTCATGTTCACCTCAAGGCGCTTGAGGAGAAGGGCTACATTAAGCGCGATCCATTGAAGTCGCGCTCCATTGCGCTTACCTACCCGCTTGAGGACGAGGTAACGAACATCATCACGCCAAACTTCGGACGCGTTGTCGACGTGCCGCTGGTGGGCGACGTGGCAGCGGGCATTCCCATTCTCGCCGAAGAGAACATCACGGACACGCTGACGCTGCCGACCGACATCGTAGGCGACGCCCCGTCGTTCATGCTCACCGTGCGCGGCGACTCGATGATCGAGATCGGCATCAACGACGGCGACTACGTTGTCGTCAAGGAGCAACCCGTTGCCGACAACGGCGACATCGTGGTGGCCATCGTCGACGACGGCGCCACGGTCAAGCGCTTCTTTAAAGAGAAGGACCACGTGCGTCTGCAGCCTGAGAACTCCACAATGGATCCCATTATCGTGGACAACTGCTCGATTGCCGGCAAAGTCGTTGCCGTGTTCCGCCGTCTCTAGAGTTCTACGGTTGTCTGCTTTTTACGTGCCCTGTCCGCAAATTGCCCTCGATTCGTCGGACAGGGCACAAAAGTCGCTCAATTAGCGAGCAGGCATGACGTAGGGTTTGAAGCGAGCGGCGTAGCTTGTCGGCGCGAACATCGCGATGCGCGTGCCTTGCTCCTCGTGGCTTTCGCTCACGATGCGGCAGCGCTCGTGGGCGATCGACACCAAATCGCCCCGCTGATACGGTATCAGCACCTCAAGGTGCTCGTCTGCCGCCGCAGCCGCAGCGGCAATGCGCTCAACAAGAAGATCGATGCCGTATCCCGTCTGCGCAGACACCACCTGGGCAAACGGGTAGCGCGTCGACAAGCCCTCGCACACTTCGGTCTCAAGCAAGTCGGCTTTGTTAAACACCTCGATGCAGGGAATGTCCTGCGCCCCAATTTGGTCGAGAACGTTTTGAACCGCTTTGATTTGACCTTCGTACTCGGACGAGGAACTGTCGATCACGTGCAGGATCAGGTCGGCGCCCGTAATCTCGTCAAGCGTCGACTTGAACGCCTCGACAAGCGTTGTGGGAAGCTTCTGGATGAACCCAACCGTGTCGGTGATGGTTATCTCGCGACCCTCGGGCAACTCGAACTTGCGCGTGGTTGAGTCAAGCGTGGCAAACAGCTTGTCGTAGCTCAGGACGTCGGCGTCGGTCAGGCGGTTGATCAGGCTTGACTTCCCGGCATTGGTGTAACCGGCAAGCGCAACCTTGAACATACCGCTTGCGTTGCGGCTTTCGCGCTGCAGCGCGCGCACGTCGGCAAGGCGCGCCAACTCGCGTTTGATGGAGGTGATGCGATTACGTACCATGCGGCGGTCGACCTCAAGCTGGCTCTCCCCTTCGCCGAAGCGCGACCCCACGCCGCCGCCCATGCGGTTCGAGGCAAGGTGCGCCCACATACCGCGCAAACGCGGGTACAGATATTGGTTTTGGGCAAGCCTCACTTGCAAACGCCCTTCGCGGCTGGTCGCATGAAGCGCGAATATGTCGAGGATAAGCGCCGTTCGGTCGATGACCTTGACGTCTTTCCCCACGACCTTCTCAAGGTTCGATTGCTGGGAAGGGCTCAACTCGTCGTCGAAAATAACGAGGTCGGCGCTGTAGGCCCGCGCTAAGTCGGCGATCTCTTCCGCCTTGCCGCTGCCAACGAAGGTGCGCGGATTTGGCGCGTCGAGACGCTGGGTGGTCACGGCAACGACGTCGGCTCCCGCCGTGTCGGCAAGGCGCTCAAGCTCGGCGAGCGACGAGGCCACCGGCCACGCAAGCCCCGGGCGGTCAACGCCAACGAGCACGGCACGCTCGCGCCGCTCCTCAGAAGCGGTCACAGGTCCGCGATAGATAATAGGTTCGAATTCAGACATGCGAAATCCTCTCGGTTGGAAACGAAAACGACTACAACGTGGTCTTTCGCATGCGCATGTCTGCTGCCCTCCTCGGCATAAAAAACGAACTGCGGCTTTTCACCGCAGTTCGCCATACTAACATAAAGAGCGAAACGGCGCTTGCTACGCCTCGGGAACAATCACGGTTCCCGAGAAGCTTTCTGCCGCAGCCCCCGTCATCATCACGTGGTCGTCATCCCCCCACACGATGTGCAGCGTGCCGCCGCGCAGCACCAAGTCGTTTTCGCGGGAGGCGCGACCCGTCAACGCCGCCGCCACGTTGGTCGCGCACGCACCCGTGCCGCACGCGAGCGTTTCTCCGCAGCCGCGCTCGAACACGCGCATATGGATGCCGTCGTCTTCAACAACGGCAAACTCGACGTTTGTTTTTTCGGGAAACGCCGCGTTGCACTCGAAGAATGCACCAACCGCATCAAGGTCAAGCGCGTCAAGCGACTTATGCGCAGGGTCGCCGAACAACTCGTCGGAAACGCTCTCCCAATCGTCGATAAAGCAAATCGCGTGCGGGTTGCCCATCGACACGCATGTAAAGGCAAACGTTCCCCACGGCGAGTCGAGCGGAACTTCCTTTGCATAGGGCACACCCTGCGCGCTCATCCCCGTCGGCTCGGCGTCGACGGGCACGTCAGTCGGGTCGAGGATCGGATGCCCCATGTCGACCGTTGCCCGCGCCAGACGCTCCTCGTCGTCGACCTCAAACGAGATGGGACGCGGACCTGCCAACGTATCGGCAACGAAAGAACCGTCGCTCGCGTTCACAAAACCGCGGTCGACGAGGTATTTCGCGAAGCAACGAACGCCGTTTCCGCACATTTGAGCCAACGAACCGTCAGAGTTGATGTAGTGCATATACGCCGCGCACTCGGCGTGCGACGAGGGACGTACGAGGATGACGCCGTCGGCACCGATGCCAAAATGGCGGTCGCAGAGCCATTTCACCTGATCGGTCGTAAGCTCGATCTCGCGGCTGAAGTCGTCCACGAACACAAAGTCGTTTCCCAATCCGTGGAGTTTTGCGAAGCTCAGTTCCATGTTCCCTTTCCTTATTACGGTTTTCTCGGTTACATACTTATCGAAGCGTAGCAAGCGCCTGAGCGCAAAGGCGGTCAACGTCAAAGTCGTCGGCGTCGAGCCAGTGTATGCGCGCATCTTTGCGAAACCAGGTGCGCTGGCGCTTGGCGTAGCGATGCGTGGCAACCTTGATTTGCTCGACAGCCTCCTCCAGCGTGCACGCGCCGTCAAGAGCCGAAACGATCTCTTTATATCCTATGGCGTACGGCGCGGTCACGCCCGCGCGAAAACCTCGGTTTAACAGAGTTTTTACCTCGTCGACAAGGCCCTCGGCAACCATGCGGTCGACGCGACGGTCGATGCGTGCGCGCAAAACGTCGGGATCAACCGAAAGCCCAACGAACACCGAGGGAACGGCGGAGCCGAGGTGCTGCAGGTTTTCCTTCTGCTGCGCATAGCTCACGCCTTCCTCAAGCAGTTCGAGCGCACGGATTACGCGCTTGACGTCGTTTTGGTGCACCTCGTTCGCGCTTCGCTCGTCGCGCTCGCGCAGAAGCTGCCACAGCGCGGCAGCCCCCCGTTCTTCAGCGAAGCGTCTGTAGCGTTCGCGCACGGGGTTTTCAACCTGCTCGCCGCGCGGAAAGTCGTAGTCGTCGACGGCGGCGCGCACGTAAAAGCCCGTGCCGCCCGCGAGCACGCACCGCTTTCCCCTTGCGTCGATTTCGGCAAAGCACGAGCGCGCGTACGCCTGGTACAAGGCCGCCGAGTACGGCTCGCCTGGGTCGACGAGATCGAGCCCATGGTGCGGAACTTTTCGCTCGGACACGGGAATTTTGCCCGTGCCGATGTCCATGCCGCGATACACCTGCATCGAGTCGGCGCTCACCACTTCCCCATCGAGCGCGACGCAAAGCGCTTGAGCGAGGTCGGACTTGCCCGACGCCGTAGGGCCGACGACGCATACAACCGGCGCGCGCAGGCTAACCACGTCTGCCGTCATGCGCTAAACAACCTCGCCCGAAAGGTACCACGTACGCGCCTCGTCGATGCGCACGTTGACCAGGCTTCCCGCCAGATCCTCCGCGCTCAGCCCTTGCGGCACGGCGGCGTGCACCGTTTGGTTCTTGGGGCTTTTCCCCGCCAGTATCGAAGCGTCGCGCTTCGACGCGCCTTCGACGAGAACAGGCACGGTGCGCCCCACGTCAACCTGGTTAAACTCGTACGCCTTCTTCTGCACCAGGTCGACCAAGCGGTCGAAACGGTCTTGGATAACCTCGCGCGGCGTGTCGTCGACCATCTTCGCGGCGGGCGTTCCCTCGCGCTTCGAGTAGATGAACGTGAACACCTGGTTGTAGCCGACTTCCTCGACGATGCGATACGTGTCCTCGAAGTCCTTCTCCGTCTCACCCGGAAACCCGACGATGATGTCGGTCGAAAGGGCGATGTCGGGGCACGCGCGCCGCAGCTTGTCGACAAGCCCCAGGTAATGCTCGCGCGTGTAGCGTCGGTTCATCGCGTCGAGGATGCGGTTCGACCCCGACTGAACCGGCAGGTGCAACGCGGGCTGCAGCGAGCGCAGCGTGGCAAAGCGCTCGATGACGGCGTCGGTCAAATCTTTCGGGTGGCTCGTCGCGAAGCGCAGACGCTCAATGCCCGTCGCGTCGACGGCGTCGAGCACGTCGACGAAGCGCGGCGCCCCATAGAGGTCGCGCCCGTAGGAGTTGACGTTTTGACCAAGGAGCGTGATTTCCTTCACGCCGGCCTCCACATAGCCGCGCGCCTCGCGCTCGATGTCCTCAAGCGGGCGCGACTTCTCGCGACCGCGCACATAAGGCACGATGCAGTAGGTGCAGAAGTTGTTGCAGCCGATGGTGATGGGAAGCCACGCCGTCCAGGTGAACTCGCGCGATGTCGGAAGCTCGGTGGGAAAGCCCGCAGAGGAATCGAGCACCTCGACGTGATGCCCGCCTTCCTCGATGGCGGCCTCAAGCAGCGCGGGAAGCGAGCCGAGGTTGTGCGTGCCGAACACGACGTCGAGGTGGGAAAGCTCGTCGGTGAGCTTCTCGCCGTCACGCTGTCCGATGCATCCGCCGACCGCCACGACGCGTTTCGCGAGGGGCGATTCCGCCCTCAAAGGCACGTTTTTAAGGGACGCCACCTGTCCGTAGAGGCGCACGTCGGCCGCCTCGCGCACGCAGCACGTCATGAACACCACAATGTCGGCGGCCTCGACAGTGTCGACCGCCAGCGCCCCAAGCCCCTCGAGCATCCCTGCGATGCGCTCGGAGTCGTGCTTGTTCATCTGACAGCCAAACGTGTGGACGCAAAACGTCAGGCCGTGGAAGTTCGCCATGCTATTGCCCCGACGCAGCAGCCGAGCCGAAGTTCGGCGACGCCGCGCGAAGATAGCGCGGCTCGACCGAAAAGCGAATGGCGGTGCGGTATTCGCCGTCGATCACGATGTCGGCGAACGAGGGAACGCACACGATCTCGATGCCGATCGGCGAGAGAAAGCCGCGCGAAATGGCTATGGCCTTAACCGCTTGGTTCACAGCCCCCGCACCGACGGCTTGAATTTCCACGACGACGCCGTCCTTGACCATTCCGGCGATGGCGCCGGCAACCGAGGCGGGAGACGACTTTGACGATACCTTGAGGCACCCGATTTCGGGTTTAGATTCTGTTGACACGTGTTTTCCTTGTTCGTTGCATACTTCGTGTTTAGTTCGAATATGAGTGCTCAAACACCGTGGGTAATTGTAGCGGTTGCCCTGTTCGCGCGCAACTTGCGCAAGCGCGCATCAGGGGTGCTTTTCGACGGGAATCGAAATCGTGATGGCGTCGCGGGCCACGCGCACACGCACATCGACGTCGCCTTGAAGGTAATAGCGCTGCGCAAGGTCGCCGTAGGCGTCGGAGACGGCGGCACGCAACGGCTCAAGGTCAAGCGGGTCGATCTTAAGGCCGCGCATGTCGCCTCCCTTGCGCGCGCGCTTTGTCTTGCGCGCCTCGGCGGCGTTGCCTGAAGCAGCAGGGAAGCTCTCGTCCTCAAGGCGATCCATGAGCGTGGGCAGCCCCGCGATCTCCCCGTCGAGAATGCGTCGAGCCGAGCGTACCGACATGGAAAGCCCGAGGCCCTCGGCAATGCGGGCGAACCCCTCGGGGTCGGTAGCGGCGGCGAGCTGCTTGACGAGGGGCAAGTCCTCCGTGCCAAACACGCGGGCGCTCGGCGTGGTGGTGGCCAGGGCGTACTCGTACAGCGTCGACGCCACCTCGGTCGCCGAGCCGCAATACACCGCGCAAAGGTCGCGATGTTCAAGCGCGAACTCGGCCGCCGTGCGCACGATGTTGCGCGGTCCGCGCATGACGTGCACGCCGTCTCGAACCTCAAAACGCGGAAACGTCGACTGATCGGTCTTCTCGCCGAGGCGAGACAAGTCGGTGCGCACGAGAAGAGAGGTGCCCAAGCCGACGCCTGAGCATTGCACGCGCGCCTCGCGCGCGTTGACCGACACGGAGTAAAGCGCCATGCCGCGCCCGTGCATCCCCCACTTGTCCATGTGCGCGGTGTCGAGCTTCGAGGTCACGCGCGGCTCGAAGACGCGGCTTTGCATATGGTCGGGGATTCCGCACCCGTCATCGACGACGACAAGCGTGCGGATGCTCTCGTCGCGCGCGAGCGCAAGGAAAATGTGACGCGCGCCGGCGTCGCGCGCGTTGCGAAGAAGCTCGATCACGATGTCCTCGGTCGAGCGTATGTCCTGCGCGGCCTGGCGCTTCTCGGCCTCGGTGCTGCGCAGACGCACAAAGCCACCCCCGAAGTCTTGTTCGACGCGGAGGTGGCTCGGACCGCATACGGCGTCGACGAACGACGAAAGCGCGTCGCCGTCGGCTTTACTTGGCGTAGTCAACGGCGCGGCTTTCGCGGATCACGACAACCTTCACCTGGCCGGGATACTGCATCTCGCTCTCGATCTGATGCGCGATGTCGTGGGCGAGCACGACGGCCTGCGCCTCGTCGACCACCTCAGGCTGCACCATGACGCGCACTTCGCGCCCCGCCTGAATGGCGTAGGTGCGCTCGACGCCCTCGTGGGCATTGGCGATCTCTTCCAACTTCTCAAGGCGCTTGATGTAGGCGTCAAGCGTTTCCTTGCGCGCACCCGGACGCGCAGCGGAAACAGCGTCGGCCGCTTGAACAAGCACGTCGAGAATGGTGTTCGGCTCGACGTCGGCGTGGTGCGCCTCGATGGCGTGCACGATCTCGGGTCGCTCGCCGAAGCGTCGTGCGAGGTCGGCACCGATAACGGCATGGCTGCCCTCAACCTCGTGGTCGACGGCCTTGCCGAGGTCGTGCAGCAAGCCCGCGCGCTTCGCGGGAACGGGGTCGAGCCCTAGCTCGGCCGCCATGACGCCGGACAGATACGCCACCTCAAGCGAGTGATTGAGCACATTTTGCCCATACGAAGTGCGATAGCGAAGACGGCCGAGCGTGCGCACGAGCTCGGGATGCAAATCGTGAATGCCCGTGTCGAACACCGCCTGCTCGCCCGCCTCCTGCACGCGCTGATTCACGAACGAGACGGCCTTGCCGTACATCTCCTCGATGCGCGCCGGGTGGATGCGCCCGTCGGCGACGAGGTTTTCCATCGTCACGCGGCCGATTTCGCGGCGAACCGGGTCGAAACACGAGATAGTCACGCACTCAGGCGTGTCGTCGATGATGAGATTCGTGCCCGTGAGCTGCTCAAACGAGCGAATGTTGCGCCCTTCGCGACCGATGATGCGCCCTTTGAGGTCGTCGGAGGGGATATGGATGGCGGACACGGTGTTTTCCGCCGAGTGGTCGGCGGCGACGCGCTGAATGGCGAGGCTCAAAATCATGCGCGCCTTTTTGTCGGCCTCCGCCTTGGTGCGCGCCTCCGCGTCGCGGATGATGGCGGCCGACTCGTGCGTTACCTCGTCGCGCAGCGACTCGAGCATCTCGGTCTTGGCCTCCTGAGGCGTCATGCCGGCAACCGCCTCAAGGCGGCGGCCCACTTCCTCTTCCGCTTCGTCGAGGCTGCGTGAGCGGCTTTCAAGCTGGCCCTGCATCGAGGAAAGCTTGTGCTCGCGCGCGTCGAGCGCCTCGACGCGGCGATCCAGGGACTCCTCGCGTTGAGACACGCGGTTCTCCGCCGCGCGCACTTCGTGCAAGCGCTCTTTGTTTTCCTCGTCAACCTGCTGCTTGTACTGCAGCGCCTTGTCCTTCGCCTCGATATCGGCCTCGCGCTTGAGGGCCTCTGCCTGGCGCTTTGCGTCTTCGACCAGCGCAGACGCTTCATCGGCAGCCTTTTTCGTAAGCGCGGCCGCGTCGGTGGCCGCCTTCTTCGTAGAGGAATTCGCGATGAAGCGCGCGACGACGAAGCCGAGGATGATGCCGACGACTGCGCCGACGATGAGCAAAATGATTTCCATGTGCTCCCCCTTTCGTCCTTTTGTGTTGCGTCTTTAAGGGTTGTCGTTCAATAAAAAATGCCGGCAACAAGCCGACATTGAGCAATATGCACCGCAAGATAGACTCACTATGAAGTTATATCTATAAAAATACCCGGTGGGTACAAATTGCTCAAGGCAAGAAGACATTATATCGCATAACGTCTTCGAGATTTGCAACAAACGGGGAAAAGGAAGTCGGACGCAGGCGACGGGACATCAGGCGACGAAGAGCCGCAGATCCTCAGGCGTTTTCTCTCGCCCACTGGCGAGCGGCGTCGGCCGCAACCTCGAGGGAAAATCCCTTGGAGACGAGCTTGCGGTAAGCAGCCGCCTGCTTGTTCTTGGCACGCGGAGGGCGCGCCGCTATCACGGCAAGCGCGCGCGTCGTCTCGGAGTCGGCTGCGGTTTCAAGGTAGTCGCAGTAGGCATCGAGCGTATGCGGGTCGACGCCGAGCTCCTCGACCTCCCGCAAGGCGAATGCCAACCCGCGTCCAGAAGACAGTGTCGAGCGCACCAGCGCATCGGCATAGCGCGTATCGTCGATCGCGCGGACGCGACACGCCTGCTCGATGGCCGCGTCCGCAACGGAAGGCTCGAAACCCGCCTGCACAAGCTTTGCCCGCATGCGACGGCTCGACTGCTCGCGCACGCTCACGCAACGCAAGATCTTCTGGTATGCCTTCTCAACCTGATCGGCCTCGTCGGCGTCCTCGGCAATCGCGTGAAGCGAGACGCCGCCGCGGCGGGCGCGGCATGGTGCGGCATCTATGCCGCTGCTGCCGCCATCGCCGTCGCGGCGACGCTCAATGCGCTCGATGTCGCTTCGCAGACTGTCGATCATCTCATGGCGCGTAGATGCCATGCGCTATTTCTTCTTGCCGTCTTTGGGCAGCGGCGTTGCGGCGTCGTCGCCGAGGTTGTCGTCGATCACGGGAATGTCGAACGCCTCGCGCACCTTGCGCTCGATCTCGTCGCGCATATCGGGATTCTCCTTGAGCGTGAGCTTTGCCGCCTCGCGCCCCTGCCCCAAGCGCTCCTCGCCGTAGGTGTACCATGCGCCGCTCTTTTTCGCGACCCCGCACTCGACCGCCATGTCGATGATGCAGCCTTCGCGCGAGATGCCTTCGCCGTACATGAGGTCGAACTCGGCCTGGCGAAACGGCGGCGCAACCTTGTTCTTCACAACCTTGGCGCGCACGCGGTTGCCGACGACCTCGCCGCTTTGCTTGATGGAGTCGATGCGGCGAATGTCGATGCGAACGCTTGCGAAGAACTTGAGCGCGCGCCCGCCCGTTGTGGTTTCGGGGTTGCCGAACATGACGCCGATCTTCTCGCGCAGTTGGTTGATAAAGATGCAGGTGGTGTTCGACTTCGACAGCGAGCCTGCCAGCTTGCGCAGCGCCTGCGACATCAAGCGCGCCTGCAGACCCACCGTGGTGTCGCCCATCTCGCCCTCGATCTCGGCGCGCGGCACAAGCGCCGCCACCGAGTCGACCACGACCGCGTCGATGGCGCCTGAGCGCACGAGCATGTCGCAGATCTCAAGCGCCTGCTCGCCGGTGTCGGGCTGCGAGATGAGCACTTCGTCGATGTCGACGCCGAGGCGAGCGGCGTACACCGGGTCGAGCGCGTGCTCGGCGTCGATAAACGCAACGATGCCGCCCATGGCCTGCGCCTCCGCTAAGATCTGCAGCGCAAGGGTTGTTTTGCCGCTCGACTCAGGGCCATAAATCTCAATGATGCGCCCGCGCGGAACGCCGCCGATGCCGAGCGCGGCGTCGAGCGGAAGGGCACCCGTGGGAATGACGCCGATGTTGAGGTCGGCGCCGCCTTCGCCGAGCTTCATGATGGAGCCCTTGCCGAACTTCGACTCGATCTGGTCGGTCGTGAGCTTCAGCATTTTCTCTTTGTCTTCTTTCATACACGCTCCTTCGCACGCTGCGGCGTTGCTGAATCGCTTGATATCAACACTACGCCTATTATACGAACACCTGTTTGTTGGTCAAGACCCTTTTTCGAAAAACTTCGATCCTGTTGCGGGGTTTGCTTTTTCATGCGCAAGACGATCATAACCTCGCCGGTTTACCGTTTCATCCCAGAAGTCTTGCCAAGCGCCGACGCGATTTTCCCGCAGATCCCCTGCGTTTCATGCCAAGGCAACAATGCCTTTCGCATAAGGCATGACCGACGCTTTACGGAAAGGTGTGCGAAACCTCGCGCGCAGTTCACCGTTTTCTGACGCAAACCTCGCACGGTTCCAGCACATATGAAGCGAGAAACCGGCTCGAATCAAACGAGACGAAGACAAAGAACCCTATCGCGCGCTCTGCTTCTCCACAAGAGCAACAAGCGTTTCCAAAGCCGCAAGCGTCGTTTGCCGACGCACGCGTGCGCGATCTCCCTCGAAGTGGTAGCAGCGCGCCGCGGCGTCGCCTCCCGCCCGGCAAGCGCCGATCCAGACGGTGCCGACGGGCTTGCCCTCTTCGGCGCCTCCCGGCCCCGCGATGCCCGTGACCGACACTGCCGCGTCGACGCCGAGCAACGATACCGCGCCCTGCGCCATCTCGCGCGCCGTCGACTCCGTTACCGCGCCCTCGCGCGCAAGCGCATCCGCGTCGACGCCCAAAACCGCGTGCTTGACCTCGTTCACGTAGCTCACCACGCCGCCCGCAAGCACCGCAGACGACCCCGGAACAGCCGTGATCGACTCGGCGATCATGCCGCCCGTCAAGCTTTCCGCCGTGCCAACCGTCACGTGCGCCGCGCCCGCCGCCTCGACAACCTTGCGCGCCGTCTCAGCAACGCGAGCCTCGAGCTCCTCGTCGGAGGGCTCTTGCGAAGCGGCAGTCGAACGCGAAGCGGGTTGAGCGGCCGCGCGAGGCTCCGTCGACCCCTTCCCGCCGTTAAAGCCCAGAAGATGACGCGACTTCGCCAGATAGTCGAGCATGGAAAGCACCGTCAACACGAGCGCCACGACCATCACGAACCATGACACCGCGTAAAGCGCAACGTCGACGGACGTCGCGGACGTCCAATCGATGTCACCCTTCACGATGAACAGCACAATGGCGATGATCTGCGTGACCGTTTTCGCCTTGCCATACCAGCTGGCCGCGATGACCTCGCCGTGCGAGGCCGCCACCATGCGCAGGCCCGACACGATAAACTCGCGGGCAAGGATGATGATCGCCGGCCACGAGGGCAAAACGCCCAGCTCGATCAAGGCCAAAAGCGCCGCCGCGACTAATATCTTGTCGGCCAGCGGGTCGAGGAACTTGCCGAAGTTCGTCACCTCGCCGCGGCTGCGCGCCAAATAGCCGTCGAGCGCGTCGGTGGCGGCGATGAGCACGAACACCAGCGCCGCGACCCACGGCTTGAACTGCTCCGCCTCGGGCCAAAAGTCGAGGTACTGCGGCCAGGGGCTCAAAATTGCCACTACGAACACGGGCACCAGGCAGATGCGCACCAGCGTGACCACGTTGGCGGGCGTCCACAGCTTCTCCTCGGCGCCCGTCTGCGCGCGACCTTGCGCCTCCATGCTACGCCTCGACCTCCCTTGCGCCTTCCATCTCGTACATCAGCGTGTCCTCGATGCGCACGCGCACCACGCTGCCAACCTCTCCCCCGTCAACGTAGGTCACGCCGTCGACCTCGGGGGCTTGGCACATGGCGCGTCCGAACAGCTGCCCGTCTTCCTCGCAGCCCTCGACCAAAACGTCGAGAGATCGCCCCACGCGCTCGGCAACGCGCGGCGTGCAAGCGGCGTCGGCCACGTCGCGCAGCCGCTGCGCGCGGTCGGCCTTCTCGTCTTCGTCGACCTGACCGGGCAAATCGTGCGCCCGCGTTCCCTCCTCGCGCGAGTACGCGAACACGCCCACGTAGTCGAACCCGGCCTCTTCCACGAAGTCGCACATATCGTCGAACTGCTCGTCGGTCTCGCCGGGAAAGCCCGCGATGAGCGTGGTGCGCAGCGTGACGTCGGGCAACGCCGCGCGCACGCGGGCAAGCAGCTGCTCGAACTGCTCGCGCGACCCGCGGCGGTTCATCGCACGAAGAAGCCCCGCGTCGACGTGCTGCAGCGGAATGTCCAGGTAGTTGCAAATGTTCGCATGGCGCGCCATCACGTCCAAAAGCTCGTCGGTGACGCCTTCGGGTTGAAGGTACATGACGCGAAACCACGTGGAGAGAAACGCGACAGCCAGCGCCTCCATCAACTGAGCCAGGGTGCTCGGCTCGTCGAGGTCGGTGCCCCAGCGCCCGGTGTCCTGCGCAATGAGGACGATCTCGCGCGCGCCGGCGGCCACGTGCTCCGCCACGCTCTCGCGCACGTCGGCAAGCGGAAAGCTGTGGTAGCGCCCGCGAATGAGCGGAATGGTGCAGTAGGAGCACCATCGGTCGCAACCGTCGGATATCTTCACGTAGGCAAACGTCTCGCGGGGCGTCTGCGCGGCGCTCTCATAGACGTCGACGGGTAACGTCTCATCGCCCGCGTCCGCGTCGGAAGAGCCGCCCGGCACCATCCCTTCAACCTCGAGGGCGCGCAGGGGCTCACCCCCGTCCGCGCCCACGCAGCGCGCCACCACGGACGCGATGTCGTCTTCCTTCGAGCACGGCACGAACGCCGACGCCTCGGTGAGCTCGCCCTCCAAATCGGCGCCGTAGCGCGCCGGCATGCATCCCGCCACCACGATGTGCGCCCGACCTGCCACAACACGCGGCAGCGCCGCCGCCTCGAAGATCGCCTCCAAGCTCTCCTCGGTTGCCGACTGGATAAACGAGCACGTGTTCACCACGACAACGTCGGCACTTTCCGGCTCCACGTCGAGCACGCAGCCCACCGCGGCGAGCCGCTTCTTCATCGACGCGGTGTCGACCTCGTTTTTGGCGCACCCCATCGTGACGAACGCCACGCGCGCGCCTGCGCAAACTCCTAAGCTGGTCATCGAGCGCGAGCCTTAGCGGTAGTTCACGTACTGCAGCGGTTGGCCGTAGTCCTGGCCTTTAAGAAACGCGATAACCTCCTGCAGCGTGTCGCGCGACGCCGAGCTCACGCGCAGCTGGTCGCCTTCGATGGTCACCTTGCACTTGAGCTTCAGCGCCTTGATGTCCTTGTTGATCTTGCCGGCGGTTTCCTTGTCGATGCCGGTCACGATGCTGCCGACAACGCGCACCGACTGGCCCGTGGCCGCCTGCGCGTCGCCCCACTTCACCGACGCCAGGTCAATGCCGCGTTTGATCAGCTTGCTGCCCAAAACGTCGATCACCTGCTTCGCCACAAACTCGGCGGGCGCCGCCACCGTGAGGGTCTGCTTCGCCTTGTCAAGCGTGACCTCAGCGCCCGAGTCCTTCAAGTCGTAGCGCTGTGACAACTCCTTTTTCGCTTGCTGGTAGGCGTTGTCGACCTCCTGCATGTCGACGGTCGAAACGACGTCGAAACTCGATTCCTTGGCCATGATGAGACTATCCTTTCAAAACTCTAACAGGGTTTGCGGTTACGCAGACGTAGACCTCGACGACGAGCTTGCCGAGCTTGAGGCCCGCGAGGAGCTCGAGGCGCTCGACGAAGCCGACGAGGTCGTCGCAGCGGAAGAAGACGACGAAGCGTGCGCGGCGATCCAGTCTTCCTTTATCTTGGTGAAGTCGACCGACCACACGGGCATGCCGCCGGAGTCCTGCGTGTAGTCGATTTTCTCGCCGTCGACGGTGACGGTGACGGAATCGACCGCCCACGCCGCGAAACTCCACGTGCCGGTGACCTCGACGGTTTCCTCGGTCGGGGCCGAGATCATCTTCTGCTCCTCGACGCCGTCGGTGGTGATAACGGCGTAAATCTGGCTCGAGCCCGTCACTTTGTAGGTAACGCTTGCGCTCGTCGGCTCGACGTCGACCGGCTCGACCGACGCCTCGTCCTCCGGACTCGACGTGTCGGTCAGGCCCGAGATGGGCACGTTGGGCACCTCTTCGGTCGCGCCCTTGTTGCC
Organism: Eggerthellaceae bacterium; assembly: GCA_030524475.1. Lineage (GTDB taxonomy): Bacteria > Actinomycetota > Coriobacteriia > Coriobacteriales > Eggerthellaceae > CAAEEV01. The sequence goes on from JAUNGO010000026.1 coordinate 28,014, forward strand.
GCCGAGCACGAACACGATCACCACGATGAGCACGAGCAGCACCACCGCCGCGCCGATAATGAGCGGAAGGCGTCCCATCGAGGGGACGCCGCCGTTTTGCGACGAGGAGTACAGGCTCGGGTAGGAGTTCCCGCCGCCGACGTAGCTCGCGCGAGACTCGCCCGCCCCGCGTCGCGAGCGGGAACGCGCAAGCTGCGTGCCGCCCGCAGCGCCGCGAGCGCCGCGCTCGGAACGCGCCCGGGGCGCCTCTTCGCCGCCTGAGCCAGCTCGACTCGAGCGATCCGAGCGGCTCGAGCGGCTCGCTCGCGCCGAGCCTTGCCCGCGCGAGCGGCGCGACGCGGGAGCGTCGAGGTCGCGGCGTCCGTCGACGCGCGCGTAACCCGACTCGAAGGCGTGCACCTCGTCGAGGTACATGGTGGTGACGTCGGCCGGGTTCAACCCCACCAACCGCGCATAGGCGCTGATCATGTTGCGGGTGTAGCCGCGCGGAGGAAGGCGCGCGAAGTCTGCCGCCTCGATGGCCTGCAGAATGTCGGGGCGCACGCGCAAGCGGTGCGAAACCGACGCCAAGTCCATCCCCTTGCGCTCGCGGGCGTCGCGCAGAACCTGCCCGTAAGATCGAGATCGTGCCACGTGCGGCCCCCCGTTTCCCTGTTTAATCCTCGTCGTGGGCCTCGAACGCCTTGAGCGTTTCGAGCTCCATCGGGTCGTCGAGGAGCACCTCGCGCGGCTTCGAGCCGTTCGCGGGGCCCACCACGCCCTTTTCTTCCAACTGATCCATTATACGACCTGCACGCGCGTATCCCACCTTCAAGCGGCGCTGAATGTTCGACGTCGAGCCCAACCCGCTCGACACCACGATGTCGGCGGCGTCCCACAGAAGCGGGTCGTCCGACTCCGAGCCCCCGTCGCCTGAAGGCGAGGAGGCGCCGAGCGTGACGATGTTGGTCGAGAGGATCTCGGAGTGGTACTCCGGCTCGCCTTGCGCCTTGAGCATCGACACCACGGCGTTGATCTCGTCTTCCGACACGTAGCAGCCCTGGATACGCTGCGGCTTGGAAAGCTCGGGCTTCGACAGCAGCAAGTCGCCCAAGCCGATGAGGTTTTCCGCGCCCGGCGTGTCGAGGATGACGCGCGAGTCGATGCCGGACGCCACGTTGAAGGCGATGCGGTTCGTGATGTTCGCCTTGATGAGACCCGTGACGACGTTGGTTGAGGGGCGTTGCGTGGCGACGATGAGGTGGATGCCCGCCGCGCGCGCCAGCTGCGCGATGCGGCTGATGGAGAACTCCACCTCCTTGCCGACGTTCATCATGAGGTCGGCAAGCTCGTCGATGATGATGACGATGTAGGGCAGCTCGTCGTCGTACTCCCAGTGCTCGGGCTCGCCGCCCGCCTCACGCACGCGCTCCGCCTCGGCCTTCGCCGCCTGCACCTTCGCGTTGAACTGCCCGATGTTGCGCGCGCCCACCTTGGAAAACACCTTCAGGCGCCGCTCCATTTCCGCCACGCCCCACGAAAGCGCGCTTGCGGCCTCCTTCGCCTCGGTGACCACGGGAACGTACAGGTGCGGAATGCCGTTGTAGGGCGTGAACTCCACGCGCTTCGGGTCAATCATGATGAAGCGCACCTCGGCGGGCGTGGCGCGCATGAGGATGGACATGATCATGGCGTTGATGGACACCGACTTGCCCGAGCCCGTGGTGCCGCCGATGAGCAGGTGGGGCATCTTGGCGAGGTCGGACACGATGGAGTGTCCCTCGACGTCCTTGCCGATGGCGATTTGCAAAGGACCGGGGCCCGCGTCGGTGAGCACGTCGGAGAGCAACACCGTCTGGCGCGTGCGGTTGGGCACCTCGATGCCGACGTAGTTCGTGCCGGGGATGGGCGCGAAGATGCGCACGCCGGGCGCCGCCAGCGCAAGCGCAATGTCGTCGTTTAGGGCCGTCACACGGCTCACACGCACGCCGGCGGGCAGATCGACCTTGAAAAGCGTGACGGTGGGCCCGGCCACCCAACCCACCACCTGCGCCATGATGCCGAAGTCCTCAAGCGTCTCCTGCAGGCGCGCGGCGGTCTCGGAAAGCTCGGACTCGCTCGCCTTGCCACGTCCCGCTCCCTTGCCTGCCGATGCCAAAAGCGACATCGGCGGCAGCTCGAAGCCCTCCTGCGGATGCGGCGTGGCAACCGGCGAGGCGCTCGACTTCGACGCGGCATTCGCGCGCGAGGCGGGCTTTGCGTCGGCGTCGGCGCGCTTTTTGCCGAGCTTTCGCGTGAGCGCGACGGGCGCCTGGTCGGCTTCCTCGACGCCTTGCGCATCCGTTGCGGAGGAAGCACCCGAAAGCGGAACGAGGCGCGTGGTGGGCTGGGCCGCCGCGTCGCCGCCGGCGACTTGCATGGCTGCGTCTGCCGCAGGCTGGGCCGCGCGATGGCGCCGATTGCCGCGTAAAGTGCGTTCGGACGGTTTAAGCACGCTGGTAGGGCTGGAGGAAAGGGCTGCCGCAGGCTTCACGAGCACGCCCGTCTCGGCACCCGAAAGCGCCGCATCGGTCGCCGAGCCCACCGCCGCGCCCGCACGACCTTCCACGCCGGCGTCAAGCCCCCGCGAGCGAGCGCGCCGCACGCGCGCGAAAGGGGGTGCCGCCACGACGTCGCCCTCGGCCTCGGCGATCGCCGCAGCCTCGGCCGCGGCGGCGTGCTCCGCCTTCTTCGCGCGAATCTTCTCAATGAGCTTTGAAATGGAGAAACCGATGATGATGACGCCG
>JAUNGO010000027.1 GCA_030524475.1 Eggerthellaceae bacterium
AGCTACCCCTTCGACGCTCAGGCGCTCACCGACTGGGCCATGGACGAGTACCATTACGCCGCCGACCCCAAGCTCATCTACAAGATTGCCGCCGAGGGCGGAAAGTCGCTCGATTGGATGGCCGACTGCGGCGTGCAGTGGAGATTGGGCGAGGTGCCGGTGTACGTGGCGCCGAAGAACTCAACGCTTGACCACCACGTGCTGAAAATGAAGGACGCCACCGACGCCATGTTCGCGTTCGGGCAGCGCCACGGCGTGGAGTACCTGTTCCAAAGCCCGGCCGAGGCGCTCGTGCGCGACGAGGACGGAAGAGTCGTGGGCGTGGTCATCCGCGAGAAGTTCGGGCCCGAGAAGTACATCCACGCGAAAAGCGCGGTCATCCTTACGGCGGGCGGCTTCTGCAACAACAAGGCGCTGCTCGACAAGTACATTCCCACGGCGGCGATGGGCTGCGCGTCGAGCTACCTCACGGCGGGCGAGACCGGCGAGTGCTTCCGCATGGGGCTGGGCGTGGGCGCCGACGTGTCGGGCTTCAACAGCTCGGCGAGCTTCGACGGCGGCGTGGACTGGCAGGCCGAGGGCGGCACGTGGGCGCGCTTCCTCTACGACGGCATGACGCAGCTTTCGCGCCAGCCGTGGCTGACCATCGACCGTTGCGGCAACCGCCTGCGCTACATGGACAGCCGCGTGGGCGAGGACGGCGCGAACGCCATCTACGCGCTGGGCGACTTGGCCACCATCCAGATGACGCCGCCGGGGCACCGCTCCTACATCGTGTTCGACTCGCACTACGAGGAGCACCTGGCGGGGTACGCCCAGGAGCACTGCCGCAAGCTCATCACGCCCGACTTGGAGCAAATCGAGAAGGTGCCCGCGCACTACCGCGACTGGCACCACGGCGTGCAGGACGCGCTCGACGCCGACGTGCTGAAGTGCCGCGACACGCTGGAGGAGCTGGAGCGCGACCTGGGGCTTTCCGAGGGCGTGCTGACGGGCGCGGTTGCGGAATGGAACGAGACGTGCGCGAAGGGGCACGACGACTTCATGTACCCCATGCCCGACGAGTGGCTGCACCCCATTCAAGACGGCCCCTTCTACGGCTGTCGCATCGGCGGCAACCTGTACGGCACGAAGGCGGGCCTGCTCATCAACGACCGGATGCAGGTGATGGGCACCGACGGGCGCGTGATTCCCGGCCTGTACGCCGGCTGGCACACGGCCGGTGGCGCGTGCGGCGAGAACAGCTATATCGGCGACCCGATTCTGGGATCGCTCATGGGCGACGTGGGGCTGGCGTTCTGCGGCGGGTATCTGTGCGGCACGAGCGCTGTTGAGAATGAGATGGAGGCGTAAGCGATGAACGACATGAAGAAAATGGCGCGGCCGTTCGGCGTGTTGTTCGCGCTGGCGCTGGTGGTGGCGCTTGTCGGGCGCGTGGGGCTGGGCATCATGGCGGCCACGGGCACGCTGGCGTTCGACTACATCTCAGCGTCGGGCGTGGCGATGCTCGACGTCATCTGCTCGATCCTCACGGGCTCGGCGCTCGTCGCGTTCATGTTCGCGGCGGGGCTGGCGCTGGTGGTGTCCACGGCGGGCTGCGCGCTGTACGGCTTTCTGTTCTGGCGCGGCGAGGCTGGCGCGGGCAAGCCTGCAACGGCGTTTCTGTGGGGCTGGGCCACGGCGCTGGTGGCCATCGTGTGCCTCGGCATTGTGGGCAGCGGCATTTTAAGCGCGGTGCAGGTGGGCTCGATGAGCAGCAAGCTGCCAGCTGCGCCGGTGCTGGTGTTGGCGCTGGTGGTGTTTGCGGCGTTTCTGGGCACGCTTTTAGGCGCGGCGTCGCAGGTGGTATGCGCGTGCGTGGCGCGCTCGCGGGCGCGCGACGGGCGTGGCCTGGGCGGCAGCCTGGTGGCGTCGTGCGCCGTCTGCGGCATCGTGGTGATGGTGCTCACCGTCGGCACGTTCGCGGCCATCAACACCACTGCCGTCAACGTGGCGGCGCTGGGCGGTTGGTTCGCGGCCGACGTGGTGGTGAACTTATGTATGCTGCTTGTGGCCACGAGGTTCGTGAAGAAGGCGGGCACAGGCGCGTAGGGCCTGCGGCGATCATGGCTCGCGGCGCGCGGGGGCGTAAACGCCGCTCGCCGCGCGCTGTGCGGTTGAGAGCAGGGAGGGGGCGTCGGCTATCCGGCGCCCCTTTCGCGTGTCGCGCTATTTGCGGTTTCGCGCGGTAGGCGCCGTCCATGTCGTCCTACAGCGCCTCGAGCGCCTCGAGCTCCGCTTGCTCCTTCTGCTCGCGCAGCTGCGCCACCACCACGTGCCCCACCTTGCTGATGGCGCTGCGTTGGTCGGACGTCAGGTTCGCCCACAGGCGCGTGCTCGCCAGCTCGTTCACCGTCGTGCCGATGATGCGCCCCTGGTAGACGCCCTCGTCGGTGAGCGCCGCGTACACGGCCTTGCGGTCGGCGGCCGATCCCATGCGCCGCGCCCAGCCGCGCTGCGCCAGCCGGTCGACGGCGCGCGCCACGTTCACCGCCGAGAGCATGAGGTCGCCTGAAAGCGCGCTGATGCGCAGCGGGCGCGCAACCTCGCACAGGCGCTGCACGACGCGGCACTCGTTAAACGACGCGCCGCACGCGCCTTTGAGCGCGCGCTCGGTTTCCTGCCTGATAAGCTCGATCGAGGTAAGCGCGCGCGAGGCGGGGTGACGTATGGTCACGCCCGCTCGAAGGGGTGGGTCGATGGCGGCGCCGGCGGCGATGGCGGCCTCCAAAATGGTGCGCAAGGTAGGGTCTTGCGAGGGGAACACCTCGTAAAGCGCTCGCGCCACGGCGGCGTTCACCTCATCGACGTGGGCGACGCCCGCGCCCGTGATCGACACCACGCGCGTGCGCGCGTCGGTGCCCGACGCGCTGGCGGCAAACCCGTTGTCGACCAGCGCGCGCAGCGACTGCGTCACTACGTTGGGCTTGAGCCCCAGCGCCGCGCCGAGCGCGCTTTGGCTCGACGGCTCGTCTTGCGTGGCGAGCAGCTTCATGAGCGTTCGGTACTGCGTGACGTTGAGCGGGCTTGCCGCGGCAAGCCCCCGCTTGAGGGCGTCGTGCGCCATCTCGAACGCCACGAAGTACGTCGAGTCGAGGTCGAGTTCGTCAAGCGCGCTTTCGGTCATGGGCCTTCCTTGCGATAGTTCATCGAGGTAGCGACAGTATAACGCGTGCGAACGATAGGCTGGGAAGCGCCGCGCGAGAAAACACGATTCGTTTGACGCGCGAAGGCGAAGCGTCAACATGAACGCGGGAACATGAACACGGGGACGTAGCCCTGTTCACCGGGTCAGTGAACAGGGCTACGTCCCCGTGTTCATGCTGACTACGCCCCGCACTCATTCGTCACGCGGCACGCGCGCTTTCCTCATTTGCAGCGCGCTATGCTGCCGTTCAGGTGCGTAAGATGTCCATCTTTGGGAAAAATAGAGCTAGTCTAACATTTCGCTTGACAAGCGTGATATGATAGTCAGCCGTTATCTGTATCTGTAACCTACGATAGGATGTTTAAACATGGATTTGGCTCAGCGAGCAAAAATTGTCGATTCCATTCATGATACCCTCAACGACTTCGTTGGTCAACGGCTCAAGGTGCGCGCCAACATGGGTCGCTCGAAAATCGTCGAGAGCGAAGGCGTTTTGACGCAGGTTCATCCGCAGCTGTTCATCATGGAGCTTGACCGCAAGCGCGGTCGCACGGCGCGCCAATCCTACCAGTACGTCGACGTTTTGACGGGCATGGTCGAGCTTTCCCAAAACGGCGAGCCGCTGTTCGCGCCGTTCGTGGAGGAGATCACCGAGGAAACGGAAAGCCTCGGTCTTGAGGGCATGCTCGACGAGGAGCGCGTGCTGGCGTAACGAAGACGGATCGCACGCGCCGCACGGCACGGCCGCGCGACAAAACGCTCAAGAGGCGCTCGCAGGTTCAGGCTTGCGAGCGCCTTGCTTTCAGAAAGGAATTCCATGACAACGCTTGCCGACGAGGTGGCGTCGCGCCGCATCTTCGCCATCATATCCCACCCCGACGCGGGGAAAACCACGCTCACGGAGAAGCTTTTGCTCTACACCGGCAGCATCCAGACGGCAGGCTCGGTCAAGGGCAAGTCGAGCTCGAAGCACGCCGTGTCCGACTGGATGGACATCGAGAAGGAGCGCGGCATCTCCGTGACCTCCTCGGTGCTGCAGTTTCGCTACGGGAAGTGCTGCGTGAACATCCTGGACACGCCGGGCCACCAGGACTTCTCCGAGGACACCTACCGCACGCTCATGGCCGCCGACGCGGCTGTCATGGTGATCGACGCGGCCAAAGGTGTCGAGGCGCAAACGAAAAAGCTCTTCCGCGTGTGCACGCTGCGCCACATTCCCATATTCACGTTCGTGAACAAGCTCGACCGCGAGGCGCGCGACCCGTTTGACCTCATGGAGGAGATCGAAGAGGTGCTCGGCATCGGAACGTACCCCATGAACTGGCCTATCGGCTGCGGGCAGAACTTCCGCGGGGTGTTCGACCGCCGTGCGCGGCGCGTCATCGCGTTCGAGGGAGACGGGCGCGCCAACGCGACGAAAAAGGTTGCCGAGGTGGAGGCGGATCTCGGCGACGCGACGCTCGACGAGCTGATCGGTCGGGCGAACCACGAAAACCTCGTCGACGACATCGAGCTGCTCGACGGCGCGGGCGACGAGCTTGACTACGACGCGGTGCGCACGGGCAGGCTGACGCCGGTTTTCTTCGGCTCGGCGCTCACGAACTTCGGCGTGCAGCCGTTTTTGGAGGAGTTCTTGCGCCTGGCGCCGAGCCCCTTGCCCTACCTTGACCAAGAAAGCGGAAGCCCCGTCGACCCTTCGCGCGACGAGTTCTCGGGCTTTGTGTTCAAGATCCAGGCGAACATGGACAAAAACCACCGCGACCGCATTGCGTTTTTGCGCATTTGCTCGGGCAAGTTCGAGCGGGGCATGGACGCCTACCACGTGCAGGGCGGGCGCAAGATCAAGCTCGCCACGGGCACGTCGCTCATGGCCGACGACCGCTCGACGGTGGACGTCGCCTACGCGGGCGACATCGTGGGGCTTTTCGACCCCGGTCTGTTCTCCATCGGCGACACGCTGTGCACGGGGAAGACGCCCGTGAGGTTTCCCGCCATTCCCACGTTTGCCCCCGAGCTGTTCTCGCGCATCACGCAGGTCAACACGCTTAAGCGCAAGCAATTCGTCAAGGGCATGGAAGAGCTTGCCCAGGAAGGCGCGGTCCAGATTTTCCGCGAGCCGGGGTTCGGCATGGAAAGCGTCATCGTGGGCGTGGTGGGAACCTTGCAGCTCGACGTGCTCGAGCGGCGCCTCAAAAACGAGTACGGCGTGGAGGTTCGCCGCTCGGGGCTTCCCTACACCGAGATTCGGCGCATCGCGAACGACGCGGACGACTTCAGCGTCGAGAAGCTGCGCATCACGCGCGACGCGCTGCTGGTGGAGGACATGCGCGGGCGCAATCTGCTGCTGTTCACCAGCGTGTGGGGCATGAACTACGTGACGGAGCGCAATCCCGACCTTGTGCTGGAGGAGGTCAGCAACTTCGACCTGGAGTAGCGCGGAAAATAGGTCAACTTTTTTGTTGACAAACGATCAGTAAAGCGTCAAAATACTGCCTTGCGCATGACGCGAAAGCGCCGTGCAACATACGTGGGGATGTAGCTCAGCTGGGAGAGCATCACGTTCGCAACGTGGGGGTCGTGGGTTCGAATCCCATCATCTCCACCACGTAATTCAAAGAGCCCTGAGCGGGGCTCTTTTTCGTTTTTAGGGTACTCACAGGGGATTCGAACCGTGAGGTCGGATGCCGTGAAGAAAACTGCCCAGTGGGCAGTTTTTAGGCAGCCGCCCGGGCGCGCTTGCGCGACCGGGTATGAGCGCTCGCCGAAGGCGGGCGCGGGAATCCCATCATCTCCACCACGTAATTCAAAGAGCCCAATCGGGGCTCTTTTTCGTTTCTGGACCTTATTCCAACTCCCCATACTTGTAGGCAGCGATGGAGCGTGTTCTGCTCGCCGCTTACCCGAACCATGCTTGCGCTAGGGCTTGGATGCCGGGTTCGATGTCTTTCTCGGCGATGGCGGAAAAGCCCACGAGCACGCAGCTTTTGAGGGCGTGGTCGCGCTGCATCCAGTACTTGTTCGTCTCGTAGACGAGCACGCCGGCCTCTCTCGCCAGCGTGACCAGTTCCTCCTGCGGACGGCCGTCGCGCACATTCACCAGAAGGTGCAGCCCCGTGCCGTTCTCCATGACCTCCACGCGCTCGCCCATGCAGGTGCGCAGCGCTTCGGTGAGCGCGTCGTACTTGCGGCGGTTGCGCGCCTGCACGCGGCGCAGGTGGCGGTCCCACTGGCCCGACGACATGAAGCGCCCCAACACCACTTGCGAAAGCCACGGCACGGCCGGGTATGAGCCCGCGAACGCCGTGCGCCAGCGTTCGAGCAGCTCGGGCGGCAGCACCAGGTAGTTCATGCGCAGCGCGGGCGAGAGCGACTTCGAGAACGTGCCCATATAGACGACGCGCCCGCGCTCGTCGATGGAGCGCAACGGCGGCACGGGGCGCTCCTTGTAGCGGAAGTCGCGGCAGTAGTCGTCCTCCAGGATGTAGGCGTCGGTTTCGTTCGCCCAGCTCAACAGGCTGCGGCGCGTCTCCAGCGCCATGGAGCCCGACGTGGGGAACTGGCTTGACGGCGTCACGTAGGCAAGTCGCGCGCCGGACGCGCGCACGTCGGCCAGAAACGCGTCGGCGCCCTCCATCACGCGGCAGGGCAGCACGCGGAAGTGCGCGCGCTCGATGGCGGCGCGCACGCCGTCGTAGCCGGGGTCTTCCATCGCCACCGCGTCGCGCGCGACGTCGAACAGAGCGAGCAGGTTTTGCAGACTCGACTGCGTGCCGCCCTGGACGACGACCTGCTCGGGCGTGCACTCGATCGAGCGCAGCGCGCCGAGGCGCCAGGCAATCTCGTGGCGCAGCTCGTATTCGCCGCAGGGGTCGGTGTAGGTGTCGGCGGCGCTGCGCTCGACGGAGAGCAGCACGTCGTCGGTGATGGCGCGCCAGCTGGCGGCGGGGAAGGTGCCCGTTTGCAGGTTGCCGTAGGTGAAGTCGTAGGTTGCGGGCGCGGGGGCGTGGGAGGTGGGCGCGCCGTGCGCGGCGTTGTCGGCCAGCGCGGCGTCGCTTGCGACCTGCGCGCTGCTTGCGGCGGCACGTGTGCGTGGGCGCATGTCCGCGCGCGGGGCGGCCGTTCTGCCCTGCGGCGTGGCCTGCAGAAGCGATATGTCGCAGATGAAGTACCCCGACCCTGGGCGGCTTACCGCGAAGCCCTCCTGCACGAGCAGCTGGTAGGCCGCCTCGATGGTGTTGCGCGAGCACTTCTGGTCGGCGGCGAGGCCGCGAATCGAGGGCAGCTTCGAGCCGGCGGGGTAGGCGCCCGCCTCGATGCCGGCGCGGAAGTGGTCGAAAACCTGCTGGTAGAAAGGCGTGCCGGAGGTTTCGTCGAGGTGCATGGGGTGCCCGCCTTTCCCGAGGTTGAGGTGCGCCGCGAACATGCGCGGCGTGTGGCTTCATGGTAGCGCAAATTCAGCGCTTCATCAGGAGAAATTTACTCGAGTGAAACGCAGGTGACGCAGGAGACGCGCCGTGCGGCGAGATCGGCACCGCACGGCGCGGGGCGGAGGCGTTGGGGCTGTCGCGTTCGCACAAGCCGCTTACGCCTCGTTGCGCGTCGGCGGCGCAAGCCTTCGGCGCGCCCGCAACTGTCCCCGCAAGTTTGCGCTCATGCGTCCCTTCCGAGGTTGTGCGCGAAGAATTTACGATGCAAATGCGTAACTATGCGTTGACCAGGGAAGTCGGAGAGGGGGGCGCGTTGGGCGTGCGGGGCTTGATAGCGCTGGCGGCGGCGGGCGCGGTGGCGGCGAAGGCTGCCTTCGACGCGTCGCGGGCCGAAGATGCGCGCGCAACGCTTCTGCACCCGCCCGGGGCGCTGCACGACGGCGGGTTCGCCGCGCGCTGCGTGAAGTGCGGCAAGTGCATCGAGGCGTGCCCCTACCAGGCGCTTCGCGCGGCTCCGTTTGAGGCCGGCGCGCTTTCCGGCGCGCCGGCGATCGACGCGCGGTCCCAAGCGTGTCGCTTATGCGCCGACTTCCCCTGCGTGGCTGCCTGCCCCACGGGAGCGCTTGCCCCTGTGGGGTCGCGCGAGCAGGTGCGCATGGGGGTGGCGGTCATCGACGAGGATCTGTGCCTGTCGTACAAGGCCATGCGCTGCGAGGTGTGCTACCGCGCCTGCCCGCTCATTGACGAGGCAATCTCCATCTCGTACGGCGCGCGCGAGGGCGATTCCATCCACGCGGTGTTTGCGCCGGTGGTGAACGCGGAGAAGTGCACGGGCTGCGGCTTGTGCGTCGAGCGGTGCGTGGTGAGCGAGCCTGACTGCGCCATCCGCATCGAACCGAGCACGTAGGCGCGGGGCACGCGGAACGCGGGGCGCGAAGCACGCGCGACGCGCGCCGCCGCCGCAGCCGCAAGCAAAAGGCATCACGCCGCAGACGCTCGGGAGGCGTCGGCGGCTAGAGACAAGGGAGAGGAAAAGGGAGGCACTCATGGACATCTCAAGGCGAGCGTTCGTGAAGTCCACGGCGGTGGCGCTGGCAAGCGCGGCCGCGGCGGGCACGATGGCCACCATGACGGGCTGCGCGGGTGCAGGCTCGGGCAACGGCGGCTCGGGCGGCAGCGCGGGCACCACCAAGACGGTGGGCGTGTGCCGCTTCTGCGGCTGCGGCTGCGGCGTTATCGTCGAGGCGAAAGACGGCAAGCTCGTGTCGGTCACGGGCGACCCCGACAACGGCTCGAACCGCGGGCTTAACTGCGTGAAGGGCTACTACCTGGCAAGCGCGCTTTACGGCGACGACCGCCTGACCACGCCGCTTGTTCGCGACGACAAGTCCACCAAGGGCACGCCGGACGGCCTGCGCGAGGCCACGTGGGACGAGGTGCTCGATTTGGTGGCGGGCAAGCTGCGCGAAACTTGGAAGGCCGACAAGAGCCGCCTGGCGTTTTGGGGCAGCGGCCAGCAGCCCATCGTTGAGGGCTACTGCCAAGCGAAGTTCTGGAAGGCGGGCCTGCTCTCCAACAACATCGACCCCAACGCGCGCCTGTGCATGGCAAGCGCCGTGGTGGGCTTCATGAACATCTTCCAAACCGACGAGCCGGCCGGCTGCTATGCCGACATCGACGAGACGGACGTCTTCGTCACGTGGGGCGCCAACATGGCCGAGGCGCACCCGATGCTCTACTCGCGCGTGATGGCGCGCATGACCAACGGCAGCGGCATTGAGCACTACGACCTCACCACGCTGTGGACGCGCACCTCGGCCAACGCCACCAAGGTGCTCATGATGAAGCCGGGCAGCGATCTTGCCATCGCCAACGCCGTCGCGAACTACCTGGTGCAAAACGATCTGTACGACCACGACTTCGCGAACGACCACCTGCAGTTCAAGCAGGGCACGGAAAACATCGGCAACGCCACCGAGGACACCTACGACGCCTCCGACATCGGCAGCAAGGTGGACGCGGTCGAGGGCATCACGTTCGAGCAATATGCCGCACGATTGGCGCCCTACACGCTCGAGTACGCCGAGGAGATCTCCGGCGTGCCGGCGGCCGACATCGAGGCTTTGGCGAAGGTGTTCGCCGACAAGAGCCGCAAGGTGCTCTCGCTTTGGACGATGGGCGTGAACCAGCACAACCGCGGCACGTGGATGAACCACTGCATCTACAACATTCACCTGCTGACCGGCCGTTACGCCCAGCCGGGCAACGGCGCGTTCTCGCTCACGGGCCAGCCCACGGCCTGCGGCACCGCGCGCGAGGTGGGTACGTTCTCCCACCGCCTGCCCGCCGACCTGCTCGTGGCGCAGGAGCCGCACCGCCGCTACACCGAGGCCATCTGGAACCTGCCGAACGGGTATTTGGACGCCATCCAAAAGCCCGGCTTCCACACGGTGAAGATCTTCCGCGAGCTGTCGAAGGGCAACATCGACTTTCTGTGGAGCGCGCACAACAACTGGGCCGTGTCGATGCCGAACCTCACGCGCTTTTTGGGCCGGGGCGACAAGAAGGGCATCTTCGACGCGTTCATATGCGTGAGCGAGGTGTACCCCACGCTTTCCACGCAGTACGCCGACGTGGTGCTGCCGGCGGCCATGTGGGTCGAGCGCGAGGGCCAGTTCGGCAACGCCGAGCGCCGCACCGCCGTGTTCGAGAAGGCCGTCGACCCGCCGGGCGAGGCGAAATGGGACCTGTGGATGCTCATGGAGATCGCCTCGCGCGTGCTTGAGGGCGAAAAAATCGGCGGCGAGGACGCGTTCGACCTGCTGTTCGGCGCATGGTACGACAAACGGGCGCACGACTTTTTGGGCGACGAGCGCGAGGTGAGCCGCGCCATTTGGGAGGAGTACCGCACGTTCTCGAACCCGAGCTTGAACGACGACGCGGCGGCCATCAACAAGGAAGCCAAGCTCAAGATGGAGAACAAGCAGCTGGCGCCTTACGACCTCTACATTGAGAACCACGGCCTCACCTGGCCGGTGCGCGAGGTCGACGGCCAATGGCTGCCCACGAAGTGGCGCTTCTGCGACGGCAAGCAGGAGGACGGCTTCGACGAGGTGGGCGTGGAGCAGTACGGTACGCACGACTTGGCGAGCGGCGTGAGCTTCTACAAGAGCGCGAACGGCAAGCCCTCGGTGGTGTTCCGTCCGTGGGAGCCGCCGGCGGAGCTGCCCGATGCGGAGTATCCCTTCGTGCTGTGCACGGGGCGCCTGCTCGAGCACTGGCACACCGGCTCGATGACGCGGCGCATCGCCGAGCTCGACCGCGCGCTGCCCGAGGCGCTGCTCGACATGAACGAGGCCGACTGCGCGGCGCTCGGCGTGTCCGACGGCGACATGGTGCGCCTGACCTCGCGGTTCGGCACGTGCGACATCAAGGTTTCCACGGCTGGGCGCACGCGCCCGCCGGCGGGGCTGGTGTTCGCGCCGTTCTTTGCCGAGGAGACGCTCATCAATCTGGTGGTGCAGGATACCTACTGCCCGCTGTCGAAGGAGCCCGACTACAAGAAAACCTGCGTTCGCATCGAGAAGCTGTAGGGGAGGGTGGCGAAGATGAGAAAGATTGCAACGATTGCGGTCGCGGCGGCCTTGGCGCTGACGCTGGGGGCGCTGGCGGGCTGCTCGGCGGGCACGAGCACGTCCACGACGACGGGGGCGGCTCCCGAGGGCGCGCCGTCGCTTATGCCGGCGAGCCACACGGGACGCTTCGAGAGTTTGGGCGCGAGCGGTTGCTACGGCTGCCACGGCGCCAACGAGGCGGCGAACCCGATGCTTGCGCAGGCAACGGTTGTGCCCGAGGACCACTACGCGCAGGGTTCCTACGCCACGATGTCGTTCGACCCCGTGCGCGAGCAGTGCATTACGTGCCATTCGCAGGGGTAGGCTGAGTTCCGCCCGCCCTGACGGGACGGGCGGAACTGCCGACGCTGCGAAGCGCTCGGGCACCCCATCTTGCCCCTTATGCAGGGCTCGGCGCGGCGCGAAGGCCGCTTGGCCCTGCGGCGGGGCAACCTGGGGCACCGGAGCGCTTCTCGCTGACGTTACTTCGACCTGTGAACGTTTGTGGATTTCGACAAGGAGACCGACGATGGTCATTTCGAGCTTGGTTGTTGAGACGGTGCCTGAGCGCACGGCGGCGGCCGCCGAGGAGCTGGCGCGCGCGGCGGGCGTTGAGGTGCACGAGGTCAGCGGCTACAAAATCGTTGTGACCATCGAGGCCGACTCGGTCGAGGCGTCGCACGCCGTGGCCAGCTCCTTCATCCAGATAGAAGGCGTGACGAACGTGAACTTGGTGTACGTGAACTTCGAAGAAGAAACTTTGGGAAGCGATAAGGTTGAAAAACGCTGAAGGCAAAACCCGTTGGACGGTCGCGCGGCGCGTGGTGCAGGTGTGCGCGCTCGTGCTGTTCTGCGCGCCGCTCGTCGCGGCGGGCTGGGGGCTGCTGGGGCGCTTCGGCGGCGCGCAGGCGTCCGACGCGGCGGTTGCCACGCCGGCCGAAGGCGTGTTCTTCGGCAGCCTGTCGTCGTCGCAGGTGGGCGGCGTGACGATTCTCGACCCGTTCGCAGCCCTGCAGGTGGCAGCGGCGGCGAAGGCGTTCGACCCGGCGTGGCTTGTTGGCGCGTTGCCCGTGCTCATCGTGTATGGGCTTATCCGCGGACGTGCGTTTTGCGGCTGGGTGTGCCCTGTGAACCTTGTGTGCGAGGCAGCCGATTGGGTTGCGCGCAAACTCAACCTGCGCGGTCGCGACGAGGCGGGCCGCCCCAGCGACGGCGCGCGCATCCCGCGCCACGCGAAAATCGGCGTGGCGGCGGCGGTGCTTGTGCTCTCGGCGCTTGCGAGCATTCCCGTGTTCGAGGCGTTCTCGCCGATCAGCGCCGTGAACAAGGGCATCCTGTTCGGCAGTGCGGCGGGACTTGTCACGCTTGCGGCCGTGCTGGCGGCGGAGCTTTTCTGGGGTCGGCGCGTGTGGTGCCGCTCGCTGTGCCCGCTCGGCGGCTTCTACGAGGTACTCGGGCGCGCAGGTTTGGTGAACGTGCGCATCGACCATGCGGCGTGCGTGCATTGCGACGCCTGCTCGCGTGCGTGCTTGGCCGACCCGGAAATTTTGCAACCGGCGCTTGACGGCAAGGACGCCATCGTGCGCGCGGGCGATTGCATGGCGTGCGGCGCGTGCGTGGACGCGTGTCCGACCCGCGCTCTCAAGCTGGGGGTGGGCCGCCCGCCGCGCCCGAAGGCTCCCGGCGGCGCGACCTTTGGCGCGACCGCGCCTTCCGCACTCGGCGACGCCGCGCCCGCCGTCGCGCCGCGTTCGCCGCACCAAACGGCGTCAACGGCGCCTCAAGGGGGAAAGGAGGGGAGTTTCCGCAGCTAACCGTCCCGCAACTTCGGGCGGAACTGTCCCTTTGGCGCTTGACGATATAACGGTATGTTCTACACAGTGAAAAAGAGGGGAGGAACCATGAGCAAGACCTTCAAGCGGAAAAAGACGCTGCTGGCGGTAACGTCGGTGTGCGCCGTCGCGCTGGTCGCGGGGCTGGTGGCGTGCGCGCCGCAGTCGAACAGCACCGGCTCGGTCGAGTCGGAGATCATGCCGACCGAGGACAGCTACGGCGTGGTGGTGGCAAGCGAGTGGGAGGGGCTCTACCCCAACCAATACGCCACCTACCTGGAGAACGAGGCCAACTCGCCCGACTCGGGCAAGCACAACTACCTTGAGCTGTACCCGGCGCTGAACACCATGTACAAGGGCTACGCGTTTGCGCTCGGCTACGACGAGGCGTCAAGCCACCTGTACACGCTGGAAAGCATCAAGAACTCGCCGCGCACCATTCAAAAGGAGCAGCTGGCGAACTGCATCACCTGCAAGACGCCGCAGTTCACGGCGAAGGTGAACGCAGAGGGCACAAGCGCCTACCAAGACAAGTTCAACGACGTGGTGAACGACTTCACCGAGCCGATCAGCTGCTACAACTGCCACGAGAACGACCCGAAGGAGCTCGTCGTGGCCAGCAAGTTCTTCGTTGAGAAGTCGATGGGCGCAGACGGCGACAAGGTGCCGATGGCGGCGCAGGTGTGCGGCCAGTGCCACAACGAGTACTACTTCAACGGCGAGACGAAGGAAACCACGAACCCGTACTCCGGTCTTGCCGCGATGACGCCTGAGGCTATTTTGGCCTACTACGACGAGCGCGACTTCAAGGATTGGACGCATCCCGAGACGGGCGCGAACCTGATCAAGGTGCAGCACCCCGAGTTCGAGACGATCTACGGCGGCAAGCAGTCGCACATGGCGCAGCTGGGCTACTCGTGCTCCGACTGCCATATGGGCACAAGCGTGGCCGAGGACGGCTCCACGTTCACGAGCCACAACTGGACAAGCCCGCTTGACAACGCCGATTTGATCAAGAACACCTGCTCGACCTGCCATGAGGACTTGGCTTCTGAGGTTGCCGCGTGGCAGACCGAGGAAGAGCAGCGCGTGACGGCCATCAGCGAGAAGATCGCCGACTACATCGACAAGCTGGCGGCGAAGAAGGACGCGCTTTCGGCCGAGGACTTGGCCACGGCGCAGCGCTTGCATCGCGAGGCGCAGTTCTACTGGGACTTCGTGATGGTCGAGAACAGCGAGGGCGCGCACAACCCCACGCTCACGTTCGCGACGCTCGACAAAGCCGAGGCGGCGGTTGACGAGGGCTTGGCGCTCATCGCTTAACCCTTGGACGCATGAGGTATCCGAGAGGAGGTACAAGCTATGAGCGAAGAGAAGGTCCCTTCCGCTGTCGAGCAGACGGCTGAGGCTGCGGGCGCCGCAGCTGAGGCGAACGCGAGCGAGGCGACGGCCGGTGCTGCGACCGCTGCGGCCCCGAAGCCGGCGGCCAAGCGCAAAAAGCGCGGCATCGTGATCGGCGTGGTGGCGGCCATCGTTGTGGTGGCGGGCGCGGGCTTTTGGGTGTGGCACGAGCAGCCCAGCTTCTGCAACGCCATCTGCCACGCGCCGCAAGACCCCATGAACGAGACGTACGACGGCGTGACCGGCCAGGCGGGATACGACAAGTGGGGCAACGCCGTGGAAGACATGGGCGATCTTTTGGTAGTGCAGCACAAGGAGGCCGGGCTTGCGTGCATGGACTGCCACGTGCCGACCATCGGCCAGCAGGTGACGGAAGGCATGCTGTGGGTGAGCGGCAACTACCAGTACCCGCTCAACGAGCGGTCGCTTACCGACCTGAACCACTACATTCAGGCCGAGGACGAGTCGGCGTTTTGCCTGAACGAGGGCTGCCACAACATGACGCGCGACGACTTGGCGCACGCCACGGCAAGCTACGGCAAGCGCAACCCGCACGTGACCGACGTGAATCACGTGGAAATGGAGTGCTCCGACTGCCACAAGTCGCACCGTCAGTCGGTGAACGCCTGCTCGCGCTGCCATGACGACGTGACGATTCCCGACGGTTGGCTTTCCGCCGACGAGGCCGCCGAGATCACGAGCGTAGGATTTAGTTACTAGCGCAAACGGCGCAAAAGGCGCAAAAGGCACGGAAAGCGGCGCGACGAGTTTAGCGTGCGTCGCATGAAACACAGGTGCGCGCGGCGGGCGGAAGCGACTCGCGGCGCGCGACAGGGGCGCAAAAGCGCAACAAGAGGGCAGGGCCGGATGCGTTACGCGTCCGGCCCCGCCTTCGTTTGGCGACGCTTCTGCGCCCCCTGTTGCGCGCCGATCATTACCACGCACAACGCCGTTGCCAGGCGCTTCGCGCGCGAAACGGACAAGCGCGCCTCGGCGCGAGCGGTAATGCTCGTTTGCGACCGACGGCATTGAACGGCGCGATTACGCAGAGCTCGGATCGTTCCCTCATGCGCCATGTTGTGATAACGTGCTAACGCATATGTTTTGAGGCTGCCGATGTTCGAAGGGCTCGAACGTTGAGGCAAGCGCTGTGAATTAATCATTGGGCGGGGCGTTTTGCAACGCGTGCCCAAGGAAAGGCAGACGGGATGTTGGTGAAGCGACGTCGTGTGGTCGCTTGGCTTGTGCTGGCCGTGTTGATGGCAGTGGCCGTGTTCGTCGTTGCGCGCGACGTGCCGGCAAACTCTTCGGCAGCCCGGCTTTCCGTCGAAAACGTCGTATGCCTCAACGATCGCTGGGAACAAACGTCTGGCGACTCGTATGCGTTTGAGATACCTGAGAGCCTCGACGCGCATCCGCTTGTGCTGCTGATGAAAACGTACGCAGGGAACTTTTCGGTTCTGCTCGACGACGAGGTTTTGTACGTCCACGCGGCCGACGCGGGCGAACGCACATACTGCGTGGTCGACGTGCCGGCAAACTCGGCGGGAAAGACTCTGACGCTTGAGTTGCCTGCCGAGGATTCGCTTGGCGGCGGCACGTCGTCTTCTCAATTGGGCGCGGCTTATTTGGGTGAAGGCAACGGCGTGTACCTTACCCTTGTGCGCGACAATCTCTACGCGGCGGTGTTTTTCGTCCTTTCGTTTCTTGTGGCGGTTGCGGTGGCGGTGACGGTGGCGCGTATGCGCGAAACGCGACGCGCGGCAAGCGAGTACGGCTTCGCGCACGCCATTGGGGTGGCGCGCGGGGGCTTGCTGGATTTGAGCCTGTTCATCTTGGTCGCCGGCGTGTGGGTTTTGACCGACTCCGACCTACTGCTTCTCGTCGGCGGCTATGAGGAAGCAATAGCGCTCGTGTCGTTCACCTCATTTATGGTGATGCCCGCGTTTCTTCTGCGCTTTGTGATGAACCTGTTTGACGAAAACGCGCTGCTTAACCGCCTGAGCTGGCTTTTCGTGCTTGTTGCCGCCGTGTATCTGGTCAACGAGATGCTTGGCGCGGTGCCCGGCTACGTTATTTTGCCTTTTGCGCACGTGCTGTGCGTGTGCTCGATCGTCTCCATCATCGTGCTCGGCGCGAAAAACCTGCGTACCGAGTCGACGCGAACCGCGCGCAGCGTCATGATAGGTTTTCTCTGCCTGGGCGTGTTCGTTGCGGTGGCGCTTGCCATGTTCTGGAGAAACCCGCTGTCGCCCTATGCGTGCGCCTATTGCATTGGACTGGCGCTGCTTGCCATAGGGCTGCTCGACGCGGGGCTTTCGAACCTTTACCGACGGGTGAGGGACGGCGCGAACGCCGAGGCGTACAAGCAGCTCGCTTACTTGGACGGTCTTACGAACCTGCGCAATCGCATGGCGTTCATTGCGGCGCAGGACGAGTTGGCAGATGAACGTGATTTGGCTTGCGTTGTTCTCGACGTGAACGACTTGAAGCAAATCAACGACCAGTTGGGGCACCTTGGGGGCGACAAGGCCATCGTGGCGGCGGCGCGGTGCATGCAAGACGTGTTCGACGACGTGGGTTCGTGCTATCGCATCGGCGGCGACGAGTTCGCGGTGCTTTTGCCGAACCGCGAAAAGACGGACGTCTGCGCCTTGGTCGAGGAGCTAAAGCGCTGCGTGTGCGACGTGCGGCAGTCGGGCGAGGTGTGCCTGGACGTTGCCGTCGGGCACGCGATGCGCCGCGAAGGCGAGTCGGTTGAGCAGATGGTCCATCGCGCCGACGAGCGCATGTACGAGGCGAAGCGGGTCATGAAATCGCGCGCTTAGCAAGCGACGGGAAAACGCCGCCGCTCGCCGTTTCGCAAGCGCGGCCCCGCAGCGCCCGCGTTGCCCTGCCTTACGCGCGCTCGCATGCGCAGGCGACGTTTTTTCCTGAGAAAGCGATGCCCCAGCGCATGGTGCCGGCGTCCCCGTGTGCGGCACCTGACTCGTAGGCGCGTTCGTCTATCTGGCTCAACGCCTGCTGCGCCAGCGACGGCAGGTCAGTCGATTCGGGCGATTCGGGCGCCGCCCATTTCGCCTCTATTGTGAGCAACGGGGCTCGGTTGGGTCTAACGGGTTCCACGCGCACGTCAAAGCGCCCGCGTCCCGCTTCGCGGTTCGACACGGGGTCGGCGTATCCGCGCATGCCGAACAGAAGGCCGAGCAAGAGGGTGTGGTAAGGGGCCTCGCGTGTGAGGTCGTGGTAGCTGGCGTTGTTGAGAAGGATGCTCGAAAGTTTCTCCTCCACAATCGCGGCATCGCCATCTTGCAACGTGGCGTGCAAGTCGATGAGGCGGTCGCGCCCGCCGGCATCCTGAGAAAAGCGCTGTATGACTTCGGCGCGGAACAGCTCACGAATTTCCTCGTTGGGGATGTGCAGGCGACGCGTCTTGAGCGTGCTGTTCGGCAACTCGACGTCTTCGGTGGTGACATACCCCGCCAAGTACAACATCGACCACAAGGTGTCGGGACGGATGCCCACGTCGGGAAACACGACCGACAGGTCAAGTGTTTTCTCTACGAAACCTCCTGGCTCCATGAGGTGGTATAGGTCGGCCATCGTGCGGTCGCTTGAGGTGCGCACCATGTCGCCCAAGACACCGTTGCCCGACGTGTTTGCCCAGTACAGGTCAGGTGCGCAGTCGTTTTTGAAGTAGTTGAGCGCGCTCCACGGATTGTACACGTCCACCGAGCCGAAGCGGTAGCCGTCGTACCATGCGCGCGCGTCCTCGACGCCGTCTTCCTGCCCGCGATACGCGGCGATCGCCTCGATCTCCGCTTGCGTGAAGCCGTAGCGCTCGTCGGAGGCAAGCGAAAGGGAAGTATTTACCGTCAGGTTGTTCAGATCTGAGAAAATAGACTCCTTCGAGATACGCTGCACGCCGGTAAGCACGGCGAACGCGAGTACCTCGTTACTTTTGAGCATGCCCGTAAGCCAGCCCTTGAGAAAATCGACGACGTCGTTGTAGTAGCCGTTGGTATAGCCGGCCATGACGGGTGCGTCGTACTCGTCGATGAGCACGACAACGGGGGCCTCGTGATGTTTGTACAGAAGGCTGGCGAGGGTCGAAAGCGAGCGTTTCAGCTCCCCTTCACTTGCCTTTTGACCCGCGATCGCTTTGAAGGCCACCTTGTCCCCGTCGGTCAATTGGGGGCTTTCGGCCAAGTAGCCATGGCGGCTGCATTCGAAGGCCATTTTTACGCGGATGGTTTCCCGCGCCGTTTGCCATTTCAAGTCTTTCACGTCGTTGAACGAGAAACGAATGACGGGATAGGCGCCGTGGTGCGCGCGGTAGCGCCCTTCTTCCGCATCCCAAATGGACAAGCCGCTGAACAACTCGGTGGTGTCGGCAAGGAAGGGGTCGCCTTCGACAGGCGCCTCGAAAAACGCTTGCAGCATGCTGAGATTCAACGACTTGCCGAAACGGCGCGGGCGACAGTAAAGTGTCGTTGCGCCAGGCGCTTCCAAAACGTCGGCGATGAGCATCGACTTGTCGACGAAAATGTAGTTCTTGACCACTGTGCGGAAAACATCGACTCCCACGGGCAGCGCCTTGTTGCCTGCCAAGTCGAGCAGGCGCACGTTGTCGGCGCGGTACACACCTGCCTCGTAGGTTTCTTGTGGATGCTCCATACGTCGCCGCCTTTCCGCCGCAGCCGCTCATCTGCCCGATTATACCGCACGAGCGTAGTTGGCTTGTAAATCGGTTCTCGCGCGACACCGGGAAAGCGACCTGTTGCTTTGCTGGGAACGGCGTCACTTGATATTATTAGCTGGGAGCTAATGACACGAGGGAAGCGTTTCCCTACGATGACTCTCGCTGCAGGTGAAGCTGCATCGTGGATTGGTCTCGATAAAGGAAACTCGCATGGATAGCAACTCTCAACAATTTCAGACACCTGACTCCCAGAACCCGGTGGGCGCTTCAAAAAAGCCCTTCTACATAAAATGGTGGTTTTGGCTGATCGTCGTGATAGTGGTCGTCGCTGTTGCAGGCGGCGCGGGCGCAAGCGCGGGAACCCAGTCAACTGGAGGTTCCTCTTCGGACAGTGCGCAAAGTGCCGCCGAGCCGCAGAGCAGCGCGTCAGCTTCTCAGCAGGAGTCGTCGACCCAACAGCAGGCGGCGGAGCCCGCTGTTCCCACCGAGCACAAATCGGCCCTTCGGCAAGCAGAAACCTATAGCGACATGATGCATATGTCCAAGCAGGGCATCTACGATCAGTTGACTTCCGAGTACGGCGGACAGTTCACTGAGGAAGCTGCTCAGTATGCCATCGACAACGTGGAGGCTGATTGGAACGCGAATGCCCTTGAATCGGCGAAGAACTACCAAGAGAACATGGCGATGTCGCCGGCGGCCATTCGTGATCAACTGATTTCCGAATACGGCGATAAATTCACGCAAGAAGAAGCGGATTACGCCATAGCAAATTTGTAATCAATGAGAGAATACGCTGTGCCGACTTTGCCGAAGTTGGCACAGCGTTTGATTGTTGTGAAAAGAACCGATAAACGAAAGAGTAGGCGAAGGAAGAAGCGCGTGGAGGAACCTCTGACAGAGGAACTGCTTGAAGAGCTGCTTGCCGCTCCCGACCCGATGACGTTCGTGAAAGAGCACAAGGCGGGTGAGCGCAGCCTGCCCGCGTATTTGCAGCAGTTGCTTGCCGAGAAAAACCTCGAGCGCATCGACGTCGTGCATGCGGCGGGGCTGAACGAGACGTTCGGATACCAGATTTTCATGGGGCAGCGCAACCCTTCTCGTAACAAGGTTCTCCAGCTCGCCTTTGCCATGCGGCTGACGGTGCGAGAGGCGAACCGCCTTCTGCAGGCTGCGGGCGCAAACGCGCTGTACTGCAAGAACCGTCGCGACGCCATCATCATATTCTGCCTGAACAAAGGTTATGCTCTGCAAAAGACCGACGAGGAGCTTTACCGTTTCGGAGAAGACACGATCTGCTAAGATGTTCGGCATGGAAGCCGACGAACTCACTGATTATCTTTCTGCGCTGGACCGCGGCGAGCGATACCGCGTGGAGGCCACGCTCAAGAAGTCTTCCCATGAAGAGACGCAAGTCGTGCATCTTGTCGCGGAAGAGGGCGGCGAGAGAGGGCCTTTCATTCGCAAGCTCATTTCGCTCGACGCTTGCATGGGACAGGCGTACGAGACGATCTTCCAGGCGCAAAAGCGTGGGTATCGGTTTACCCACCTGCCGCGTATCTTCGAGTGTTACCGCGCCGAGACGCATTTGGTTGTCGTCATGGAATACGTGCGGGGCGAGACGCTGCAAGACGTCGTGTATCGCAGCGACCCGTCCCCCGCGCTTGCTCTCGACGTGTTTCCGCGTCTGTGCGAGGCGGTTTCCGAGTTGCATGAGAAGTTCGACGCGCCTCTGATTCATCGGGACCTTAAGCCGACCAACATTGTTTTGTCGTGGAACAACCTGATGCTGGTCGACTTCGGTATATCACGCTTGTACCGAACGGATGCGAACGAGGACACGACGCATTTCGGCACGCGCGCCTACGCCCCGCCCGAGCAGTTCGGCTACGGTCAAACCGACGTACGCAGCGACGTGTATTCGCTGGGGATGGTGTTGTACTACTGCCTGGCCGAGAAGACTCCCGATACCCGGCTGCGCGAGTCGGGATTCGACGATCCGCGCGTTCCCGTGCCGCTCCGCCGCGTTTTGGTGAAGGCGACGGAACTTGATCCTCGGAGCCGCTATCAGAGCGTACGCGAGCTTCTTGCCGATTTTCAGAAGGTGGCGGGAAAATTGGGCGGCGCGGTAAGACGGGGAACTCCCGCCGCGACTGTCGGCATGGCGCGAAGGGGCGCGCCCGCGGCGACCGACGGCGCGATCGGGTCGGTTGCGGGCGCAGGAGACGGGGCGCGTCGATCGACCGCGGCGAGCGCTTCCGTATGGCTGGGGAGGGCGTGGAACTGTTGTCTTGCGCTGGTTTTCGCTCTCTTTGTCGTTGCGGCTTCGATAGCAACTTTCTTCCCGAACGAAAACGACACAGCCTATCCGCTGTGGTTTCGGGCGCTTGAGTACTACGGTTTCTTCGCTGTCGGCTCGGCGGCGCTGTTCTACCTTCTGCTCGACAAGCGGCGGCTGCGCGGGAGGATTCCCCGTATAGCGCATTTGACGTGGCGGCAAGAGCTGCCCGCGTGCCTTGGCTTCGTGGGCTGTCTGTTCCTGGTGATCGTCGTTGTCGCGCAATTCGTCGTTTGAGCGCGGGCGTCGTGACTGCTCTGACGGCGCGCGCGGAACGCTCTCTTTGCATCCCCGCATCAAAAACTACACCAATCGGGTGATGTTGCGTTTGCGCGGGTTGTGGTAGCCTGAGCGGCAACGGGAACGACTGCTGCGCACGCTTGCCGCGCTGCCTGCGCGCAACGTGCGGTCGCGCATCCGCCCGCGTCTGCGCGCGGCGCTGCGCGGTTTCTGCGCGCTGTCTTGCGGCATTCAGGGGAACCGTCCCTTGCATGGGAGGTCTCGGTGCGGCAAGCTATTGACGCGGGGCGGCGGCGCGTGCAAGGGGAGGGCTTATGAACGCCAAGATGAAAAAACGCCTGATCGCGGTTTCGGGCATCATCGTCATCGTGCTCATCGTGATTCTAGCCGTGGTTGGCGGCAACTCGGCGGCGAAGACGCTCACGGTGGCGGAAGCGGTCGAGAACCCGCCCGATGCGGGGCAAAAGGTGCAGGTGTCGGGCAACGTCGTGGAAAACTCGTTTGCCACCGAGGGCAACGTGCTCACCTTCGCCATCTACGACGCGGAAGGCTCGCCCGCAACGCAGCTTCGCGTTCGCTACGAGGGAGCGGCGTCGTCCACGTTCGGCAACGACGTGACGGCCATCTGCACGGGCAAGATCGGCTCAGACGGCGTGCTCGCGTGCTCCGAGCTGGTGACGAAGTGCCCCTCGAAGTACGAAAACGCCGACAGCGCCTTGTCGGTCGCGCGGCTTTTGGAGTACGGCGCCGAGATCACGGGCAAGCCGGTGAAGGTTGCGGGCACGGTGGCCGCAGGCACGCTTGCGGCGGCCGGCCAGGGCGACCGCTTCGTGTTGGTCGACGCCGAGGGCGCCTCGGCGGGCGAGATCGCGGTCCTGTTCGACGGGGCGCTTTCCGACGAGGTAACCGACGGCGCGCGCGTGGTGCTCACGGGCGCGGTCGACGACGCGGGCAAGTTCGCCGCCACCGACGTGGCGCTGGAAGGATAGCCTCATGATGTCGATGATCGGACTTTTGGGCCTGCTCGTCGCGTTTGCGGCCTGCGTCATTTCGCTTGCATGCCTGGGCGCGGCGCACGTGTTGCACAAGCGCGGTTGCGTGGAGCGCTCCGACGCAATCGCTTGGGGCGGGCGCTTGGCGGTGGTCGTGGGCGCTGCGACGCTCACAGTGTGCTGCGCGGTGCTGGTGTACTGCTTCTTTGCGGGCGACACGACGCTCGACTACGTGGTGCGCAACCGCTCCGACGCCACGGGCGGGCTCGCATGGCTGTTCAAGCTCTCGGGCCTGTGGGCGGGTCGCGCGGGCAGCCTGCTTTTCTGGGCATGGCTCATCGCGGTGTTCAACTCCGTCGTGGTGTTCGCCGTGCGCAAGGACGCGCGCCCGCTCGACAACGGCGCGTTGGCGGTGGCGCAGCTGGTGCTCGTCACGTTCGTGGGCGTGCTGCTGTTCTCGGAGGACAACATGCCGTTTACGGCGCTCGACGCGCGCTACCTCGACTCAAACGGCAACCTGACGGGCGCGGCGGCGCTCTGGGGCATGAACGCGCTGCTCGAGCATTGGGCGATGGCCATCCACCCGCCCACGCTGTTCATCGGCTACGCGGGCCTCACCATCCCCTTCGCCTACGCCATCGCGGCGCTGGTCGTCAACGACGACTCGCCCGCATGGGTGAACCGCTCCACGCCCTACCTCATGTTCTCGTGGCTTCTGCTCGGCGTCGGCATCGGGCTGGGCGCCGTGTGGGCGTACGTGGTGCTCGGCTGGGGCGGCTACTGGGGCTGGGACCCGGTGGAAAACGCCAGCCTTTTGCCGTGGCTCGTGGGCGTGGCGCTCATCCACTCGTTCACCATCTACCGTCAGCGTGGCGCGTTCAAGCGCTGGAGCGTCATGTGCGCGTGCTTGACGTTCTCGTTCGTGGTGCTGGGCACGTTCATCACGCGCAGCGGGCTGGTGCAGTCGGTGCACGCCTTCGAGGGCGACCCGGTTTCGCTCGTGCTGTTTCTGGCGCTCATCGTGCTGTCGCTTTTGGCGGGTGCGGTGGGGCTGCTTGTGCGCCGCAAAAGCTTCGGCGCGGTGTCTCCGTCCGACGAGGACATCGACTCTTTGGTGTCGAAGGACGCGGCGTACTACGTGAACAACCTGATCATGGTGGTGTTCGCCGCGCTTTTGGCGTACATGACCATCTCAAGCGCGCTGCCTGACTTCCTGCCGTTCGGCGGGGCGGCGCTTTCCGCCGGCACCTACAACGCGGTGGCGCGGCCCTTAGGTATCGTGTATTGCGCGCTCATCGCGGTGTGCCCGCTTTTGGGGTGGCGGAAAACGTCCGGCGCGGCGTTCCGCAAGCGGGCGCTCGTGCCCGGCGTATGCGCGCTCGTGCTGTTCGCCGCGCTGATGGCGTACTTCTGCATGGTGCTGTTGCCGGGCTACAACGCCATCGTGGACGCGGGCGGCACAGGCGCCGACGGGTTGCTCGAGCAAGGCCCCAGTTGGTATTACAACGGTTTAGCCGTGGTGGGCTTCGCGGTGGCGAGCCTACTCTTCTTCAACGCGGCGTTCATGGCGGCGCGCGTGGTGCGCGGCGCAGGCAAGCGCGGGGAGGAGGCTGGCGAAGGCGGCGGCGCTGTGGGCATGCGGGCGCGTTTCTCGGCGCTCGGCGGCAGCATTGCGCACGCGGCGATGGGCGTCATCCTGGTGGGGCTTATCGGCTCATCGATGTACGTAACCGAGGTCACGGAATACGTGGGCTACGACGAGGAAGCCGACGCGGCAACCGAGACGCTCGTCGTCGAGGGCTACGAGCTTGCCTACGCGGGCAACGAGATCACGCCCTCCGAAAACGGCGACGACATCCTGTACACGCTCCATTTCGACGTGACGAAAGACGGCCAATACGTGGGCAGCGTGTCGCCTGCCGTGCAGGTTATCCAGTCGACTCAGCAGCAGAAGCTGGTGGCAAGCGTTATCAGCTTCCCGACGGAAGACCTCTTCGTGGTGTATCGCGGCGTGAACGCCAACGGCGACTTCTCGATGGACGTGCGCGTGAACCCGCTCATCAGCTTGGTATGGGCAGGGTTTGGGCTGCTCATGCTCGGCGCGCTGGTTGCGCTGTTTGCGCGGCGTCGTGGGGGAGGTCGAGGAAGCCTCGGCGATGCTCGCTCGGGCGGAAGCCCCGATGGCGCTCAGTCGCTCAAACAGTCCTCGCTTCGCTGTGGAACTCGCTTTGTGAGCACCACCGGGGCTTCCTCGGCGTCGGAGACCCCGCTTGACCATGACGGGCTTTCATCGACGGACGCTCCCGAGGCTTCCTCGACCTCGGGCGGTTCACCTGAAAGTGGCGAGAAAGCGAGTCGAGCATGACAGCGGGGGATAGGGATGTTGCCCTTGAAGTGGCGCACCTGACTAAGCAGTTTGGGGCTCGCAAGGCGGTTGACGATGTTTCGTTTTCGCTGCCTGCGGGGGCGTTTTTGTCGGTGTTCGGGCCGAACGGCGCGGGCAAGACCACGCTTTTGCGCATGTTGGCAACGCTTACACGGCCCAGCGCGGGCACGGTGTCGATAGGCGGCGTCGACGCGAAGGAAAACCCCGAGGCCGCGCGCGCCGCGGTGGGGCTCATCTCGCACAACCCGATGCTTTACCCCGACCTCACTGCCGAGGAAAACCTGCTGTTCTTCGCGAAGCTCTACGGCGTGGAAAACCCTGAGCGGCGCGTGCTCGAGCTGCTCGACGCGGTGGGGCTCAAGCACCGTCGGCTCGACCGCGTGCGCACGTTCTCGCGCGGCATGACGCAGCGCGTGTCTATTGCCCGCGCGCTCGTGCACGACCCGTCTGTCGTGCTGCTCGACGAGCCGTACTCGGGGCTCGACCCGCACGCCGTCGAGATATTCGACGAGCTTATCGCCGGCGTACGCGAAGGGCGCACGTTCGTCATGGTGAGCCACGACCTTGAGAAGGGCCGCTCGCTTGCCGACCACGTGCTCGTGATGGCGCGCGGGCGCGTGGTGCAGTTTGCGCCTGCGTCCGCCCTCGACGCCGAGGAGTTTCGCAACCTGTACCGCACAACCGTGGGAGAGGGGGTGGCGTGATGGGAGCATGCCGCCGCCCGTCGGGGTTCGCGCAGTATCGCACGCTTTTGGGCAAGGATTTGCGTCAAGAGTTCCGCACCAAGGAAATGCTTGTGTCGATGGGCATCTACGCCCTGCTCGTCATCGTCGTCTACGGCGTGGGGCTCACCTTTGCGCACCCGGGCGACGAGTTTTTGGAGGTGGCGGGCGGCCTCATGTGGGCACTCGTGGTGTTCACCTCGCTTTTGGGGCTCGGCCGCTCGTTTGCTGCCGAGAAGGAAAACGGCTGCATCGAGGGGCTGTTGCTCGCGCCGCTCGACCGCGGCGTGGTGTTTCTGGCGAAAGCTACGTCTAACCTGGTGTTTTTGCTGGTGGTCGAGGTGATCGCCGTGCCGCTGTTCTGGTTTTTCTTCTCCGGCTTCGCGCACCCTGCCGACACGGCGCCCCTCATGGCGGCGCCGCTTGTGGTGGGCTCGATCGGCATAGCCGGCATCGGCACGCTGCTTTCCACCATCACGGCGAACGCGCGCGGCAACGACGTCATGCTGGCGCTTTTGTTCGTGCCCATCATCTTCCCGCTGCTCTACGCGTGCGTTTCGGCGACCACCGGCGCGCTTATCGGCGGCGACGTGATGGCCGACACGTTCACCGTCTCGCTGGCGCTCGCGGCAGGCTACGACGTGATAATGGTGTTGTTGTCGTGGGTTCTCTACGACTTTGTCGTAAGTTAGCAAGCGAAAACTTCTCAAAGCGAACCGTAGGGCAAGGGCCATGCCCTTGCCGCTCAACAAGATATGATATGTGCTTAACGGGAGCGCGGCGCAAGTCCGCGCGCTGGGGAGATGAATCGAGAAGGAAAGGCGGAAGGAATTGTCAACTAAACCCTGCAAGCTGCCGGAGGCGGGGCAGTGGCCCGACCGCGCGGCGCCGATCGCGCTCATTGTGGGCGCGGTGCTCACGACGGCGGGTTTCCTCATGGCGTTTCTCGTCGTGCCTCCCGTGGGCGGCGCCACGGTGAACGGCGCCGAGCTCATCGGCGACGCCGTCGTCTCGAACAAGCTGCTCATGTCGCAGAAGATCTTCTACTTCCATATGCCCGTGGCCATGGTGTCGTTCTGCGCGTTGGCGTTCGCGGCGTACTACTGCGTGCGCTTCCTCATGACGCGCGAGCAGCGCTTCGACACCTGCGCGCGCATCGCGATGGAAATCTCGCTTCTGTTCGTGGTGATGACCATGATCACCGGCGAGATGTGGACGCGCTTCGAGTGGGGCGTGTGGTGGACGTGGGAGCCGCGCCTGACCACCTATCTGGTGCTGATGCTCATCGTGATCGCGTATTTGGTGCTGCGCAACATGATCGACGAGCCCGAGCGCCGCGCCACGTTTGCGGCGGTCGTCGGCATCATTGCGTTTGTGGACGTGCCGATTTGCCTCATGATCACGCGGCTCATCCCCTCCTCGATCCACCCGGTGGTGGTGCGCGAGGGCGGCATGACGCCCGAGATGGGCTTGTGCGTGGGGCTTGTCATGGTGGGCATGCTGGCCGTCGGTTTTGCGCTTTACCGCCTGCGCTTTCGCCAAGTGCGCCTGACGCAGCGCGTGGAGGCGCTCAAAGAGCAACTCGAGGATTAAGGGAAGGGACGTCCCATGAATTCGGTTCTTGCGGAAATCTACAGCACGATTATTCCTTCGGCGCCGTATTTGATCGCGGCGTACGCGCTTTTGTGGGCGGCGCTTTTGGTGTACGTGCTCATCATCGTGCGCGGCCAGAAGCAAGCCGAGAAGCAAATGACGCTGCTTGAGGAGGCGCTGGCCGACCAAAAGGCGAAGGCCGAATAGGCGCGCGCTGTGCGGTCCCGTGCTGGGGGTGGCGCCCGCGGCGGGCGGTCCCGTGCTCAAGCAATGGCTCGCTTTGGAAAACAGCCCACTGGGCTGTTTCCGTCGCTGCGTAACCTGCGCGCGGTCCCGTGCTGGGGGTGGCGCCCGCGGTGGGTCAACAAAGCTCGTCTAATACACGGCGGTGACGCGCTCGTCCTCGCCGACGAAAAACGCTTGG
The DNA here is from genome assembly GCA_030524475.1 of Eggerthellaceae bacterium. GTDB lineage: Bacteria > Actinomycetota > Coriobacteriia > Coriobacteriales > Eggerthellaceae > CAAEEV01. The sequence continues at coordinate 27,859 of JAUNGO010000027.1, forward strand.
GTTATCTCGGGGCGTCGGCGCACGAGCGCGCTGCCGCGCGCGACGCCTAACGCAAAAAGCGTGGTGGAGAAGCCTTCGGCGTCGATCGACTTGTCGGCGACGACGGTGACGCCTGTGGCGTCGGTGTGCACGGGCATGCCGGTGCGCGGGTCTAAGATGTGGTGGTAGCGCACGCCGTCGCGCGTGAAGCCGCGCTCGTAGATGCCGCTCGTGACCGCGCTGCCGCTGCTAAGCGGCACGGCGCCCACCAGGTGACTCGGGTTGCGCGGGTTGCGCACGCCCACGCGCCACGGGCTGCCGCCTGGTTTCGCGCCGCGCACGACCACGTTGCCGCCGAGGTTCACGATGAATCCCCCAAACCCGAAGCCGTCAAGCAGTAAAGTCAGCGCGTCGGCGATCCATCCCTTCGCGATCCCGCCCGCATCCACGCTGGCAAGCGGGTCGCGCAGGCATGCCCAACAGGTCGCGTCCGCTTCCTTCCCCAGCTCAAGCGCGCGCCAGTCCACGTGCTGCGTCGCCTCCTCAAGCGCCTCGCGCGCGGGCACCACGCCGCGGCGGAAGTCCCACAGCCGCACGAGTGGCCCCACCGTGACGTCGAACGCGCCCTCGCTTTCCGTGCAATAGTGCAGCGCCCGCTCAAGCAGGTCGTGCGTGCGCGGGTCTATCGCGACGCGCTTGCCGCCCGCCGCATTCAGGCGCGCTATGTCGGAGTGGGGAAGGGTGCGCGAGAACAGCCGCTCGTAAACGCGGCAGGCGTCGCGGGCGGCGGCGAACGCGCGTCGGCACGCGGCGGGCTCGCCATAGGCGCTCAGCGCGATGTGCGTGTTGAACGCCAGAAACGACGCCGACATGAGCCCCGCGCCGTCAGGCCCCGCAACCTCGTACGCCTCGGCGCGCGGCACCGCGTCGGCCGCGCGCCCCGCAAGCGTTCCCTCGCCAAACAGCATGTCGTCGCATTCGTCCATGCGCCTCAGTTTACCACGCCCTTGCGCTTCCCGCGCGTTCGTCGCGGGCGTGCCGCGCGCCGTCTGCCCGACGTTGAAGGCGACCGGGCCCCTTGCGCGCTTCGCGCGCGAGGCGAGCCGCGCATGGCGTATAATGCGGAAAGCTTGTTGTCGCTGCGCGGCGGTTACCGACGTGCCGTTTGCGCCGTGCCGTCGCTCCGCTGCGCCGCCGCGCAGCCACGTTGCCGCCGCGACGAGGCGCGCAGGCAAGGCGTACGACAACGAGCACACACGTTTCACGAGAAAGGTTTACTTCCCATGAAGGCATTGATTCCTGCTGCGGGCCTGGGCACCCGCTTTCTGCCGGCCACCAAGGCGCAACCCAAAGAGATGCTGCTGGTGGTCGACAAGCCGGCCATCCAGTACGTGGTCGAGGAGGGGCTCGCGTCGGCGGCCGACGAGGTGGTCATCATCAACTCGCGCGAGAAGAAGGCCATCGAGGACCATTTCTCGCCGAACCCGGAGCTCGTGACGCTTCTGCGCGAGCGCGGCAAGGACAAGTACGCCGACCTCGTGGAGCAGGTGGGCAACTACAACGTGAGCTACGTGTACCAGGAAGAGGCGCTGGGCCTGGGGCACGCGGTACGTTGCGCTGCCGAAAAGACGGCGGGCGAGCCGTTCTACGTGCTGCTCGGCGACGTGCTCGTGCCTGACAACAAGATGCTGCCCGCCATGCAAAAGGTGTCCGACGCGCACGGCGGCGCCAGCGTGATCGCGGTCATGCCCGTGCCGCAAGAGCAGGTGAGCCGCTTCGGCGTGATCGCGGGCGCGGAGGTGTCCGAGAACGTGTGGAAGATCGACTCGCTGGTGGAAAAGCCCGCTATTGAGGACGCGCCCAGCAACCTGGCCGTGTTCGGCCGCTACCTTTTGAGCCCGCGCGTGATGGAGCTTCTGGCCGACGTGAAGCCGGGTGTGGGCGGCGAGATCCAGCTGACCGACGCGCTCGACGCCGTGCTGCGCGAGGAGGAGATGTACGCGCTGGTGATCGACCCGGCAGACGGCTTCGACACGGGCACGGTGGAAAGCTGGCTTGAGACCAACAACATCCTCATGCAGCGCAGGCAGGGGAAGTAGCGCTTGCCCGAGCGCGTTTTTCGCGCTCTCGAGAAAGCTTTTCATAAGGGGAACCGAGCTTTGAGCCTCCTTCCGCTTCTCGCTGTTGAAGAAGCGGAAGGCGGTACGCGTTTCGGTGCTTCCCGAAACGAGCCCTAGAGAAGAGGTGACCCGGCGAGAGGGGAACTCGCCGGGTCGAAAGGAGGGGATGATGCGGCTTTTCGCCGCTCTGCTTTTAAGGGATAAAGCAGGCAAGTCAGGTAGGAGGGGAACCTATCAACTTGCTGACGCCAGTATAAAACACGCCCTTGAATAACCCGTGAATCGGGCGTGGCGAACTTGTGAATTTCGAAGCGCGAGACCGCGCGCTTCGACGTGCAGAAGACGGGCGTCAAGGCGTGGGGAGGGGTGCGGGCTTTCGGCGTTGCAAAGGCGCCTCGCTCGCGCTTCGTGCGTTAATCGGCGCGCTTTTCGAATAAAACATTTGTTCGCGCGATAAATCCATGGTATCATGCTTGACATGGATACGCTGTTTACAGAATTCG
>JAUNGO010000087.1 GCA_030524475.1 Eggerthellaceae bacterium
TGTACTACGGCACCCTCGAGGACATGATCGCCAAGATGGCCGAGTTCGACCGTCCCATGGTTTTGTTCCAGCTGTAAACCTTAAAATGGTATGATGTGCGTAGCCGCTAACCGAGACGGCTGGCGGCTACCGCATCGTGTTAAGGACTAAAAGGAGGGTAATATGACTCGCGACGAATTCCTCGCACTTGACGCAGCCGAGGCTGCCGAGAAGCTGAATGCTCTTCTGGCTGAGGGCAAGGACAAGGCTGGCGCAATGGCCGAGATGGGCGTTGCTCAGGCTGACCTCATGAAGGCTCAGATCTTCTTCGTGAAGGACAAGTTTATCGCTCGCGCTTGGGGTGGCTACACCTCCACGAAGCGCACCGGCAACGAGGCTGGCGACACCGGCATCGGCGTCGGCAACAGCGACCCGTCCAAGGGGTATCAGGGCGTGTAAGCAGCATTCTGCTGTTAGCTAGCTTAAAGGCTCGCTCCATAAACAGAGCGAGCCTTTTCTGTATCGGCGCAGCGGCGTTGTTGCCGTGGCGCATGAGATAATCTACCATTATTGCAAGACGAGCATCCTTCTGGCTTTCCGTGAAGAGGATGTTTGCCTTGCGATAAACCAATAAACCGAAGGAGGGTTTGTTTTTATGGCAACTGAGGAAGAGATTCGCGCTGAGATCGAAGAGCTTGGCCGACTGACCGAGGAGCAGGAAAACATCCTGTACAACATCGCGCTCAAGCAGGATGAGCTGGGGCGTGAGTCCACCAACCTGCTGCTTGAGAAGGTGGTCGACGATCCGATCTACCAGCCGATGGTCGACCGTGAGTATCTTACTTACGACGTGTTCAACCATGGAAGCAAGCACGAGATCGCGTGTTTGTACGTGACGCTTAAAGGCATGCGCTACTGCATCATGCATGCCGACGAGATTGCTCCGCGTCGCAGGCTCAATCCCGCCGGCGCGCCTTGGCAGGAATAGCGTCAAAGCGTCGGCAGCGATTGGGGAGGGGCATGCTTTTCTTCGGTCGCTCTCGATTCAATAAGGACCTCGGTTAAAAATTGTTAAGCGGCTGCGTGTGCGGCCGCTTGTCTATAATGGGTGGCATCATGAGCGTGTTGCTGCAAAACAGCGTGAAACCGGAGGGGCAGGAAAGGCGAGGCTCTGACGTGGGCGTTTCTTTTGTTTCCAACATCAGCAAGCTGAGCGTGTGCTTCGGCGGGTTCAGCCCGACGTCGATGTCGGGCGACTTTGTTCCGCTGGCGGAAATCGAGGTGGCGGAAGGTATTGCGCGCGAGCGTCGCGAGTCGCTCGAGCGCGCGGCGGCGCTCGAGGCGGCGCGCGCCTCCGAGGAGCGCACGTGGTGCGACGATGCAGGCGTGACCTGGCGCTACGTGGTGCTTGACGACGCCGAGGCGCGCATCGTGAGGTGCGAGCTTGCGTGCGGCGCGGGTGCCGCCGCCGATGCCGCCGGCGCTGGTGCGGGCGCCTCGTTCGATGCCCTCACGTCCCCCGCGTCTGCCCCTATATGCCTTTCCATCCCCGCAGCCATCGAGGGCAAGCCCGTCGTGGCGCTCGCGAACGACGCTTGCGCGTTTCTGCCGCACGTCGAGGAAGTCGTTTGTCCCGACACGCTGCTCTCGATAGGGTTTTGCGCCTTCCGCAACTGCAAGGCGCTGCGTCGCATCGCTTTCCCGCGCAACCTGGCCGCGTTCGACTCCGATTGGCTGCGCGGCTGCTCAAGCTTGGAGCACGTCACGCTGCCCGGCGGCGTTGAGAAAATCGACGCCAGCCTATTCGACGCGCCGTCTTTGAAGTCGCTCGTCGTGGGCGCGCAAACAAGCGGCGTGGAGCCTGGTACCTTCGTGAAAAGCCGTCTCGAGCGCATCGAGGTCGACGCAAGCAACCCCTTCTTGGTTACCGACGGGCGTGCGCTTTACACGCGCGACGGCAGCGTAATGGTGGCGCTGGCGGTTCCGTGCGCAGAGTATGCGGTGCGCCCCGGCACACGCGGCATCGCCAAAAAGGCGTTCAGCCTGTTCACGTGCACACGTCGCATCGACGTGCCCGATGGGCTGGAGATCGTGGGCGAGTTCGCCTTCTCGCGCACGGGCATCGGCTCGTTCGAGGCGCCTCGAACGCTTACGCATATCATGGAGAAGGCGTTTTTCAGCTGCGAGCAATTGGAGTGCGTGCAGCTCAACGAAGGTCTTGAGGAAATCGGTGCCGACGCCTTCACGCGCACGGGCCTGCGTGCGCTTGACGTGCCTGCGTCGGTGCGGCGGCTGGGCAACCCGTTGGCGACGCGCACGGCGCTTGTGTTCGCCGGCCCGCAGGCGACTTTTCGTATCGGCGAAGGCACGCCTGAAGCGCCCGCTCACCTGACGCTCGACGCGGAAGGCGGTATGTATCGCCAGGTCGAGGGCGGGTTGCAACTGGTGCGCATGATGAACCCCGAGGCCGAGCGCTATACGGTGCGCGCGGAGGCGACGTCGATCGGCGAGGACGCGTTCGCCAACCATGAGCATATTGCGGAAGTGGTGCTGCCCGAGGGGCTCGCCCGCATCGAGCAGGGAGCCTTTCGCGGATGTCGCCGTCTTGCGCGCGCCGATTTGCCGGCAAGCGTGCGGCACGTGGGGCGCGCGGCGTTTCTCGACACGAGCATCGAGCGTCTGCGCATTCCCGCAGGTCTCACCGACGTTGAGCCGCTGGCGTTCATCACCTGCGGCGCGCATCACGGGGTTGACGAGCCCACGCTGCGCACCTTGGAGGTCGAGTCGGGAAACGAGCGCTTCTGCACCACGTGCGGCTTGCTCATCGAGCGCAAGCCTTCAGGCGGCGAATGCGTGGTGCTCGGCGTGCACGGGTTCGAGGAGATTCGCATACCGCCGACGGTCGACGAGATTGCGCCCTACGCGCTCAACGGCCTGCGCGACGTGCGGCGGCTTTACCTGGCCGAGCGCATCGAGACGGTGGGCATTCGCGGCCTTTCGGTGGAGGGTCGCGTCGACCTCATCCACGTCGATTTGAGTGAGCCGGTCGGTGGGCACACGTTCTTCGACATCGAGTTCCCGCACACCGACCGCGGCGCCCAGCAGCAGATGCTCGCCCTCAGCGTGCCGAGCAACGTGAGCGTGCCGCACCTGTTCGAGCACTACGACAACGCCGTCATCAACGCGAGCAGCTTCGACGCGCTTTCCGAACAGCGGCTGAGCCTCTACGAGCAAACGGTGCGCATCGTCGAGCGATTGTGCGACCCGGTGTACCTCGACGACGTTCGTGCGGCGGCGTTTCGACGCTCGCTGCGTACGAACTTGGCGAACCGTTGCGTGGCGGCGGCGAAGCGTGACGACCGCCGCACCATCGACGCGCTGCTTGACCTTGGCCTGATCAACGCCGACAATCTGCTTGACGTCATCGAGCGCGTGGGCACGCTGCGCGACGCCGCCATGACGAACTACCTGCTGGAAGTGAAGCGTCTGCGATTCGGTGGCGCGTCGCAAAGCCTGGTCGACCTCGACTTGTTCGAGCTGTAGGGCCTAACGGCAGCGTAAAGGCCAAGGGAGGGGAGAGCATGCCGCCTGTTCCAAACGCAATCGACGAGAAGCTCGAGCGTCGGCTCGGAGAGGATCGCCTGGGGCGCGACGTTGTGGAGGAATGCCGCGTTCAGCTGATGCTCAAGTTCCGCTTCCTCGACCTGGCGCTGTGGCGCATGGCGCTTGTGCCCATGCGCGCGGGCGCGGCCTACCCGCTGGCCACCGACGGCACGCGCGTGGTGCTCGACCCGCCGCGCGTGATCGCGCGCTTCCAGGAGTCCGACGTGGAGTCGGTGCGCGACTATTTGCACCTGGTCATGCACTGTATCTTCCGCCATCCCTTCGCCAAAGACCACGACTGCCTCGAGGCGTGGAACTTGGCGTGCGACATGGTGGTCGAGTCTGCCGTGATGGATATGTGCGGCGAACGTTTCAAAAGCGACGACGACGCGGCGCGCCGCGAGGTGCTGAGCGAGGTGCGGATGCTGGTGGGCGCGCTTCTGCCCAACAAGGTGTACGGGCTTTTGCGCGACATCGTGAGAACGCCCGACGGGCAGCACTACCGCGGGCTTGGCCGCAGCGCCCTCAACGAGTGGCACGCGTTGTTCGAGCGCGACGAGCACGCGGCGTGGCCGGCCAACAACACGGGCGCGCCGCAGGACACGGAGCGCGATCAAACGTGGGAAAACGTGTCGGAAGACGACGTTTCGCCTGACGAGATGCTCGACGCGCTGCGCACAGACGCGCCTTCCGAGGGCGATGCGGCAAGCGGCGGCCAAGACGAGCG
>JAUNGO010000028.1 GCA_030524475.1 Eggerthellaceae bacterium
AAAGAAACCGTGTGCGCGTCGGGCGCGCTTGCGCTTATGTGCCCTCTGTGCGCCTCCGCGATGGAGCGCGCAATCGAAAGCCCGATGCCCGACCCGCCGGTGCTTTGGGCACGCGCCTCGTCGGGGCGGTAGAATCGGTCAAACAGGCGGTCGAGGTTTCCCAAACGCGCCACGTCGCACGTGTTGCGCACCTCTATGACTACTTGGCTTCGCGCTTTGCGCACGCCCACGACCACGCTCCCGCCGGGCTCGGTGTACTTCAACGCGTTGTCCAGCAGAATCGACAGCAACCTTTGCATGGCCTCGAGGTCGCCCAGGAAAAAGACTTCATCCTCGATGAACGTCTCAAGTTGCAACTCGTTGGCGTTCGCGCGCGGCAAGAACGACTCCACCACCGCCCAAGCCGCCTCGCTCAGGTTGAAATTCGCCTTGTTGATGCTCGGCGTTCGCTCGTCCATCTTTGACAGCAAAAGCAAGTCGCTCACCAAGCGGGACAGCCGCGCCGTTTGGCTCTTGACGTTGCGCGTCCATTCGTCCGGGCCTTTCTCCATCTCAAGAATATCAATGCTGGTGGAAATGGAGGCAATCGGTGTGTTGAGCTCGTGGCTCGCGTCGGTGATGAATCTCCTCTGTCGTTCCGCGTTTTGAGTAAACGGTCTGACCGCCGCCCGCGAAAGAAGCGTCATCAGCAGAAAAAGCACCGTCAGAGCAGCCGCCGCTATCAAAAGCGAGGTCTTCAAGAGGCTCTCGAGGAAGTCCGCCGCGTCGGCAGTGTTCACGAAAACAACCGCGCGGTAGCCGTCCCTCTCCGTCACGAGATATCGGTAGTCGTCGTAATTTCCTTTCTCCTCGCCAGACGCCAACGCCTCTGCGGCATACGCCTTCGCCGCCTCGTCGTCGATTGAGGAGATGTACTCGTTGTTTGACACTTCCACGCTGCCGTTGTCGAAGCAATGCACCACGAAGAAACGCGTGGTGAACTCCCCACTTGCCCCGTCTTCCCACGGCGCAAGCGTTATCGCCGGGCGCTCCGAGGCGGATTGCGCGCTGACCACCTGGTCGTATTCGCCGATGGTTTCAAGCATTTCGTCTTGGGTGCTCGTTGTTTGGAGATAGAACGAAATGTTGATTCCCGCCACCAACGCCGCCGTAACCGCCAGAAAGGCGATCATGGAAGTTGCCACGAAGCGGATTTGCAAGCGGCTCACGACGCCGTTTCCTCTAGACTGTAGCCGGCGCCGCGCATGGTTTTGATCTCGACGTCGGCGCCGACAGCGCGAAGCTTCTTCCGCACGAAGCCGACGGTTGTCCACACCACGTCGATGCTCGATTCGCAATCGAGCCCCCACACGGTGCCCATCAGGCGTTCCGTCGAGAAAACGTGGCGAGGGTTGCGCATGAACAGCTCAAGAAGCTGAAATTCCTTGTTGCTCAAGCGCACATGGCGGCTACCGCAGACAAGGTCAAGACGGCTGCAGTCGAGTTGGACGGAGCCCAGCGTCAGTACGCTCTTTGCATAGTTGGCGTCGCTTCTGCGAGAAAGGGCCTTGACGCGCGCAATGAGCTCCTGGCTGGCAAACGGCTTGGGAAGGTAGTCGTCGGCGCCCGCGTTTAGGCCCGCCACTTTATCTTCGAGGGTCGACTTGGCCGTGAGCATCATGACGGGTGTCGTGATGCCCGCACGCCGCGCCGCCGCAAGAACGTCGATGCCGCTCATCTTGGGCATCATGATGTCGAGCACCGCCGCGTCGTACTGCGCGCAGCCAAGGCGTTCCCACGCGTTTTGACCGTCGTGCACGACGTCCACGGCGAACCCGCTTTTTTCGAGCAGGTATTTTATGCCCCGCGCGAGCTCAACTTCATCCTCGGCCACCAACACGCGCATATATGCCCCTTCGTTTCGCAGCACAACGGGGCTATGGTACAGCGCCATGCTGAAACCGACCTGAAATGCGCGCCTTCGCCCCGCTTTCGTCCCCGCCCCGCGCCCGCGCCACCTCCCCCCGTGCGTTCACCTGCCGTTGTCGAGTTTATGGGAATCGCGGCGGGCACTTCCGCGTCTTCTTCCGCAGGCTACAATACGCAGCGAGCAAAACATCGACACGAAGACGCAAAGGAGACCCCATGCTGCGAGCAATTGAAATCAAGCCCGACGTGTACTGGGTGGGCGGCATCGACTGGAACGAGCGCAACTTCCACGGCTACACTACCGACCGCGGCTCCACGTACAACGCCTATCTCATCCTCGACGAGCACGTGACGCTCATCGACACCTGCAAGCCCGAGTTCGCGGGTGAGCTCATCGAGCGCATAACCGATATCATCGACCCCGCGCGCATCGAGTACGTGGTGTCGAACCATGTGGAGCAAGACCACTCCGGCGCCATTCCCGCCATCATGGAGCGCGCGCCGCACGCGAAGATCGTCACGAGCAACCCGCACGGCCGTAAGGGCCTTACGGCGCACTACGGTGACGCGTACGAGTACGTGCCCGTGAAGTCGGGCGACACGCTGTGCATCGGCACGCGCACGCTTACGTTCGTGCACACGCTGATGGTGCACTGGCCCGACAACATGGTGACGTACTCCGCGCATGACCGCATCTTGTTCTCCAACGACGCGTTCGGGCAGCACTTCGCGTCGTCCAAGCACTTCGACGACGAGGTGGGCTTGCCCGAGGTGCTGGCGCAGGCGAAGAAATACTACGCGAACATCGTGATGCCGTACTCGCGCCATGTGGTGCGCGCGCTGGGGGCGCTCGCGGGCGTGGACTTCGACATGATCGCGCCGAGCCACGGCGTTATCTGGCGATCTCACGTGCCCGAGATTCTGGCGGAGTACACGCAATGGAGCGCGCTTGAGCCCGAGGACTACGCCATCGTGGTGTACGACTCGATGTGGCACACCACCGAGGCGATGGCGCATCAAATCGTGGAGGCGTTCATCGAGGAAGGCGTGCCGGCGCGCCTGTTCGACCTGAAGGCCAACCACATCTCCGACATCATGACCGAGGTGCTGAGCGCGAAATACGTGGCGGTGGGATCGCCCACGCTGAACAACGGCATGATGCCCACGGTGGCGGCGTTTTTGTGCTACCTGAAGGGCTTGTCGCCCAAGGGCGGCTGGCCGAATCGCGCGGGACTGGCGTTCGGCTCGTACGGCTGGGGGCAAAACGGCCCCGCCGAGGTGGCCGAGGCGTTGGAGAAGTGCGGCTTCGAGCAGCCGTTCGGCACGCTGGCGCACCAATGGACCGAGGACGAGGACGGCCTGGCCGAGCTGCACGAGGCGGTGTTGGCAGGCTTGCGGAGCGAGTAGGCGCGCCGCTGGGGCGACGCCGACTTGCGGAAGTCGGGGGGGTGAAAGCGGGGACGTAGCCCTGTTCACCCCGTCCCGCCGCCGCGTTCCGCAATAGGGTTCCCTGCAATGAAAGAGCCTCTCGGGCATACACCCGAGAGGCTCTTTTTACGAGAGGAAGGGAGAAAGAAAGAGAGAGGAAGTTCGCTTGACCGTTAGCCTTCGATGGCGATGGTGCGCTTCTCTTCGAGCTTAGGCTGCGGCTGCTTCTTCGGCACGGTGATCTTCAGCAAGCCGTCCTCGAACTTGGCATGGATGTCTTCCTCGGCAATATCCTCGCCGACGTAGAAGCTGCGGTTGCACGTGCCGCTGAAGCGCTCCTTGCGCAGCCACGTGCCCTTCTCTTCTTTGTCCTCGGACTCGCTGTGCGTCTTCGCGCTGATGGACAGGTAACCGTCCTTAAGCTCGGCGGTCACGTTCTCCTTCTTGAACCCCGGCAGCTCAACGACAAGCTCGAAGCCGTCTGCCGTCTCGCGAATGTCGGTGCGCATGAGCGAGGACGTCGTCGTGCGCGTGGGCGTGTCGAAAAACGCCTCGAAGGGGTCGGTCATCAACGTGTCGAAAAGGCTGCGATTGCTGCGGGTGGGTACTAACATGGACATGAGATTCATCTCCGTTCGGTTGCGGCAGAAGATTCGCGATGCCCGCGCGGCGTTGTTCCGATCTCGTTCGCTGCTTTGGCTCGGCCGCCGCTGCCCGTTGGGGCGGCGTGCGGTTTCGCTTCGCCTGACGGCTGCGTGTTGCGCCGAGTTAGTGTCGCTGCGCGTGCCGCCAATGCTTTGCGCCGTTCGCTGAGTGATGTGCTGTCCTCGCGGACCCGTAAACCTTGTGCCTGTGTTTCTTTGTTCGAGTAGTGTTATAGCACCTTCGATTAGCACTCTCAAGCATCGAGTGCTAAAAACGCAGCTATTGTCACGTTTCCTTCACATTTGGGTGGGGAAGAGGAGCCCCATGACGAAGGGACAGGTCGTTTGTCATATTGCGAAGGACCATCCATTCCCATGCGCATGGCCAATATGACAAACGACCTGTCCCTTCGTCACATACAGGGCTTACGCCCCGCGTTCCCCGCCCGCATTCCGCTGTTGCCGTAATGAGCAACGATGCGTTGAATACGAGTGGCGTCCAACAAGAGGATTGCCTGATCATGTTAAGATAACGAGAAGTCTGTCTTTTCAGGGGGAGGTATATTTCTTGCTTGAGACGAACGCGTGCGCAGGGCGGCAAAGCGGCTATGCCCTGCTGCCGAATCGCGTCAATTCAGCGGGGGGGGGGTCTATGACACCTTCTCTTAACCGCAAAAAAACCGTGCTTGTCGTCGACGACTCCCCAATGAACCGCGAACTGCTCATCGACATCATGGGCGACGAGTTCAACGTCGTGGAGGCGGAAAACGGCGAGCAGGCCGTCGCCGCCGTGCTCAGGTTGGGCCTCGGCGTGTCGCTGGTGCTGCTCGACTACGTGATGCCGGGGATGGACGGCCTGGAAGTTTTGGAAGTGTTCCAGAAAAATGGCTGGATCAAGGACATCCCCGTGGTCATGCTATCCACGGAAAGCGACCCGAAGTACATCGAGCGCGCCTACGAGCTGGGCGCGACCGACTTTTTGGTGCGCCCGTTCGACGCGAACATCGTGCTTCACCGCGCGCGCAACACCATCATGCTCTACAGCAAGCAGCGTATGCTCTACGGCATGGTGGCCGACGAGATCAACGAGCGCGAGCGCGACGTCAATTTGATGGTGGCCATCCTGAGCCACATCGTGGAGTTCCGCAACGGCGAAAGCGGCCGGCACGTGCTGCGCGTGCGTATGCTGACGGAGCTTCTGCTCACCTACCTCGCGGACAAAACGGACGCCTACAACCTCACGCCCGACGATATCTCGCTGATCTCCATGGCGTCAAGCCTGCACGACATCGGCAAGATCGCCATATCGGAGGCCATCCTCAACAAGCCGGGCCGCTTGGCGCCCGAGGAGTTCGAGGTGATGAAGACGCACGCCGCCGTGGGCGCGGAAATGCTGGAGAACCTGCCGATGGGTCAAGGCGAGAGGTTGGTGCAAACCGCGCATGACATTTGCCGCTGGCACCACGAGCGTTGGGACGGCCGCGGCTACCCCGACGGGCTCAAAGGCGATGACATTCCCATATCCGCCCAGGTGGTGGCGTTGGCCGACGTGTACGACGCTCTTACGAGCGAGCGCGTTTACAAGCCGCCTTACCCCCATGGGAAGGCGCTCGACATGATCTTGAACGGGGAATGCGGCACGTTCAACCCGCTGCTTCTCGATTGTTTGCGCGAGAACGCCGACGACATCTGCAGCCAAGTGGAAGACGTGTCCCTCGACGGGAACCGCGTGTCGGACTCGGGCTACACCATGCGCTACGTGGCGGACTCGCTCGCCGAGAGCATGGACGAGGGCAAGGCGTCCCGCGAGTTCGACCTGATGGAATACGAGCGCATGAAATACGCCTTCTTCGCGGAGATGTCGAACGAGATCCAGTTCGAGTACGCCGCCGATCCCTCGATGCTCATCATATCCAGCCACGGGACGATGAACTCGGGGTTGCCGGACATCGTGGCCGACCCGATCGACGACGAGCGCATGACGAAGATGTTTCGTCGGGAAGACCTGCTTGACCTCGACCGGCGCTTGCGCGCGACCAGCCCGGAGAACCCCATCGTGAACCTTGAGATGAAGGCCAATTTGAACGGCAAGCCGCGCCGCTTGGCCGTGGTGGCGCGCTCGCTGTGGTCGGAGGAGGACGAGCCTGCGTATGTGGGCGCGCTCGGCAAGATCGCCGACGTCCACGACGGCCGCGCGACCGCGCAATCGATTGACGCCTAAGGAGAACCACTATGACGCTTGATGCATGCTATGCCCTCATGGGCGGCAACTTGGAAGAGGTGCGCGGGCGCTTGCGCTCCGACGAGCGCGTCGCGAAGTTCGCGCGCTTTTTCCGCTCTGACGAAACTTACGCCTCGCTTGAGCGCAGCTGGGAGCAGCGCGCGATGGCCGAGGCGTTCCGCGCGGCGCACACGCTCAAGGGTGTGAGCCGCGACCTCGGGTTCACGCCGCTGCACGTCGCCTCCGCCGAGCTGGCCGACGTGCTGCGCCCCGCGAAGGAGGGCGGCGCCGTCGACGAGGCGGCCGCCGAGAAGCTGATGGAAGACGTGAAGCGCGCCTACGACAAAACGATCGAGGCGCTCAACGTTCTCGACGACTAAGCGGGAGCACCCATGCACGCAAGAAGAAGCAAGGAGTTTCACCAGCGTCTCGTGCTCGGTTTCGTGGCGTTTGCCGTCATGGTAACGCTCATCGCGGTGTTTTTGGCGGTGAACTACCAACGCGCCGTCACCCAAAACAGCGCTTACCTCGAGGCCAGCACGAACCAAACCATGAAACGCCTCGACGCCACCTTCGAGGAATCGCAGTCCAACCTGCGCACGGCGGCGCAGCTGTTCGAGGCTACCGACCCGCAAAGCGACGCGGACATTTGCGCGATGCTCGACGAGATCGCGCAGAACACCCCGTTTGGCTATGTGGCGTTTGAAAACGCGAGCGGCATGACGTACAACTCGCTCGGCAAGGTTGAACAGACGCAGGGCCGCCAGCAAATCTTGAACGAGGGCGTGTCGGTCGTTTCGGACGCGCGCATCGGCGACGGCTCGTCCATCGTGTTTTGGGAGCCCGTGTACCGCAACGGCGAGTACCGCGGCGTGGTTGCGGGCGTGTGGAGCAACGAGATGCTCGAGAGCACCATCGCCTCGTCGTACTTCCCCGACATGGCATCGACGTATTTGTGCACCGACGACGGCACGATCATCGCGATGTCGACCAGCTACGTGACCGACCTCACCAACGTGTTCGACATCTTCGCGCAGGACGGCGTGGAAAACAACCTTTCGATAGACGACATCCAAAGCACGCTTGAAAGCGACGGGTCGGTGGCGTTCACCTACAACTCGGTGCGCGGCACGGGCACGTGCTTCATGGTGAAGCTGGCCGACCACGGCTGGACGCTTCTGCGCAACTACCCCGCCACCATCACGGACGCCGTTGTGCAGGACACCAACCGCATGGGCGTGGCCGTCATCGTGGCGGTCGGCGTGGTGTTCGCGGCCTTCGCCGTCATCCTTTTGGTGCAAAGCTCGCGCAAGAGCAAGGCGAACGCCATCGAGCGCGACCAGCTCAAACGCGTCGTGTACGCGTCCTCGGAGTTCTTCTCGCGTTTCATTGTGGTAGACGTTGAGAAAGGAACCTACGAATACATCAAATCCGGCGTCATGGAGGGCGAGATTCCCGCGCGCGGAACGCTGAGCGACTTCGCCGCCTACTGGACCGACCAGCGGGTGGACGACTCGGCGCTCGACATCATAGACACCTTGGGCAACCCCGAAAGGATCAAGCAAACCTTCGGACCGGGCGTGCGCCGCAAGCGTTTCGAGTATCGCATGCACGTAGGCGCGACCAAGGAAGTGCGCTGGCTGCAAATGTCGGTCACCTGCCTGCATCGCGACGCCGCGGGCAACCCCGTCAGCCTGTTGTACGCCGTGCAGGACTTGACGGACGTCAGGCTTGAGGAGGCAAGAAGCCGCGCTGCGCTCGAGGACGCGTTCCGCGCCGCCGACCAGGCGTCGCACGCGAAGAGCGACTTCTTGAGCAGCATGAGCCACGACATTCGCACCCCGATGAACTCCATCATGGGGTTGACCGCCATCGCCTCCATGCACGTGGACGACCCCGACCGCGTGAAGGACTGCCTGCAAAAGATCACCGTGTCGAGCCGGCATCTGCTCGGGCTCATCAACGAGGTGCTCGACATGGCGAAGATCGAAAGCGGCAAGATCTCGCTTTCGGAGGACGACTTCGATTTGCCCGAGGCGGTGGAGAACCTGCTCACCATCATCCACCCCCAGGCCGAGGCGCGGCATCAGCACCTTAAGATCGACATCGACGGCGTGAAGCACGAGCACGTGACGGGCGACTTCATGCGTCTGCAGCAGGTGCTCGTCAACATCATGGGCAACTCGGTGAAGTTCACGCCCAACGGGGGCGAGATAGGGCTTGCCATCAAGGAGCGCCCCTCGACCATCGCGGGCTGCGGCTGCTTCGAGTTCACGTTCACCGACACCGGCTGCGGCATGAGCGAGGAGTTCCTGCAGCGCCTGTTCGAGCCGTTCGCGCGCGCAAACGACAACCGCATGACGAACGCGGAGGGCACGGGGCTGGGCATGGCCATCGTGAAAAGCGTGGTAAGCCTCATGGGCGGTACCATCGACGTGCAAAGCAAGCTGGGGGAGGGCACCACGTTCACAGTGACTGTTCACATGAAGCTGCGCGAGGTGGACGAGGTGGACACCTCCGCGCTGGTCGACTTGAACGTGCTGGTGGCCGACAACGACGTGACGGCGTGCGAAAGCGCTTGCGACATCCTGCGCGACATCGGGATGAAGCCCGACTACGTGACCTCGGGCGACGCGGCCATCGCGCGCGTGTGCGAGGTCGACGGCACGCTCGACGAGTTCGTGGCGGTCATCCTCGACTGGAAGATGCCGGGCAAAAGCGGCATCGAGACGGCGCGCGAGCTGCGCGCGGTGTTGCCGCGGCACGTGCCCATCATCATTCTTTCCGCCTACGACTGGATGGCGGTGGAGCAGGAGGCGCGCGCGGCGGGCATCGACGCGTTCGTTTCAAAGCCGCTGTTCAAGTCGCGCTTGGTGCACGTGATGAACAGCCTGCTCGGCAACGGCACGCATGAGGCGGAAGACGAGGCGAGGCTGCTCGACCAGGCGAACTTCGCGGGCAAGCGCATCTTGCTGGTGGAAGACAACGAGCTGGCGGCGTCTATTGCGATGGACATCCTGTCGTTCGCGGAGGTGCAGGCCGAGCGCGCCGAGAACGGCGAGGTGGCGATCGAGATGCTGCGCGCGCACGCGCCCGGGTACTACGATTTGGTGCTCATGGATGGACAGATGCCCGTGATGAACGGCTACGACGCTGCGCGCGCCATTCGCGCGCTCGGGGTGGTGGAGCGCCCCGACTTGGCGGCGCTTCCCATCGTGGCGCTGACGGCCGACGCGTTCGCCGACGACAAGCAGCGCGCGTTCGCCGCAGGCATGAACGCGCATATGGCCAAGCCGCTGGAAATCGACGAGTTGGTGAAGACGCTCGACAGGTTTCTGCAGGATTAGCGCGCCGGGGCGGCCGAGCGGGTCGCGTTGATGCGCCGGGACGGCCGGCTTGGCGCGGCTGGGCTGGCGCGCCGGGGTCGGCCGGCTTGGCGCGGTCCGCTTCGGCTGTCCCGCACTCCCCTCGTTGTCGGAGGGGGTACAACGAAGCGTTGACTTCTCGCATGCTGCGCAAGCCCGCGATAGAATACTACGTTCGGAACGCATCTGACCGATGCGGCTGGCGAGAAAGCGGGGGGAGGAAGCACCGATGCGCAACGTGTGTCGCAAGGAGAAGAAGTTCCTTGTCGACGCCGCGCGGGCCAAGCAGCTTGAAGGCGTGCTGAACGGCGTCATGAAGGCCGACCCGCACAACGGCGCTTACGGATACGTGGTGCGCTCCCTGTACTTCGACACGCCGCACGATCGCGACTACGCCGAGAAGCTGTTTGGGCTTGAGCTGCGCCGCAAGGTGCGCCTGCGCAACTACGGCCCCGGTTCCGACTTCGCGCTGCTTGAGCTCAAGCAAAAGCAAGGCGAAAACCAGCAAAAACGCTCGCTGCCTATGAGCCGCGCGCACGCCGAGCGGCTCATCGCGGGCGACTACGACGTGCTGTTGGACTACCGCGAGCCGTTCGCGGCGGAGATGCACGCGCTCATGAGCATCAACGCGTATATGCCGAAGGCCGTCGTCGAGTACGACCGCGCGGCGTTCATCGCGAAGGAGAATAAGATTCGCGTGACGCTCGACCGCAACATTCGCGCCACCGAGCTTAACGTGAACCTGTTCGACGACAAGCTGTGCCTGTACCCGGTGTTCGACCCGTTCAACGTGGTGCTTGAGGTGAAGTTCGACGGCTTTTTGCTCAGCTACGTGCGCGCGGCGCTCAACATGGTTGACAAAAGCGAGCTGTCGGTGAGCAAGTATTGCCTCGCGCGCAGCGTGCGCCTGGGATATCAGTTCTAGGGGCGCCGACAACGACGGAAACGACGAGAGCGAAGGAGCAACGAGGAAGAGCATGAGGGATCAACTGTACCAGTTGTTCGAGTCATCGGGCACGACGACGGTCTCGATGGAAGACCTGTTGTTGCGCGTCGTGGTGTCCGTGGTGCTTGGTTTGGTGATATTCGTTTCGTACTGGATCTCCCACGCGGGCACCATCTATTCGCAGAAGTTCAACGTGAACCTCGTTACGCTCACGGTGCTTACCGCCACGGTCATGACGGTTATCGGCAACAACATCGCCTTGTCGTTGGGCATGGTGGGCGCTTTGTCCATCGTGCGTTTCCGCACGGCCATCAAGGACGCCCGCGACACCACCTACATCTTCTGGGCCATCATCTGCGGCATCTGCTGCGGCGTGGGGCAGTTCATGGCGGCGGCGTTCGGCAGCGTGGCGGTGTTCGTGGTCATGCTCATCTTGGGGCGTATCCGCAACGACGTGCGTACGCTCATCGTGGTGCGCGGCTCGCGCGCGCAGGAGCTGGCCATCGAGGGCAAGGTGTACGAGTTCTTCAACGGACGCGCCCAGCAGCGCGTGAAGAACACCACTGAAGACACCGTGGAGTTGATGTACGAGGTGTCGCGCGGCATGCTCGACCGCGCGCAGCGCAAGGCCGGCAAGCCCCTCACCGACGTGCTGTACGCCCTCGGCGGCGTGGAGTACGTGAACATAGTGGCGCAAAACGACGAGATCGGCAGCTAGACGGCCGCTGAACCATAACCCGACTTTGTTCGAAATCTGTCTAGCGGGCAAAAGGCGCGAGAGGGCGAGGGAAGCAAAGGCGCACCATGGAGAATCGGCTGTACCACATATTTGACCTGCAGCAACGGGAGCGTGCCCGATGAGACGCTTTCGTCTGGTAGCCGTGCTTTCGTGCGTGGTGGTGCTGGTGGTGTGCGCCGGTGCGGTGGTGCTCGACAACATGGGTCCGAGCGGTATCGAGCGCTACTGGCAGCACGAGCACGCGCAGCAGCTTGAAGATTTGCCCGAGGCCGACCGCGAGGCAGCCTCGTCGCTCAACATCGACGCGGAAACCTTCGCCAGCCACCTGCCCGTGGTAAGCATCGACACCGGCGGCCAGGAGATTCCGGGTGAGCGCGTGAACACTTCCGGCGTGGACAACGACGGGGAAACTCATGCGAATATATTGGTGATCGATGAGAGCCGCGACCGCGCCGTTACGCTTGCGCCTGATGGTCGTGAAACGGTAGCGACGTCGTTTTCGCTGTTCAGCAACGAAGGGACGGCGAACCGTTTGAGCGACGCCCCGGCTTTTTCCACCCAAGCAGAGTTGCGTATCCGCGGTAACTCGTCGCGCTTGTTCGACAAGAAAAGTTATTCGGTTCATTTTACCGAGAGCGATCGCTTGACCGCGCGCGACTTCGATGTGCTTGATATGGGCGAGGAGGACGAGTGGATTCTCAACGGCCCGTTCCTCGACAAAACCATGATGCGTAACTACCTGTCCATGAACGTGGCGGGCGAGTTCATGGCGTACACACCCGATGTGCGTTTTTGCGAGCTTTTCATCGACGGTCAGTATCAAGGCGTTTATGTTCTTATGGAATCGGTTAAATACGGTGATGACCGCGTGCCGCTCACCGAGTCGGACCCTAAGTCGGCGGCTACCAGCTACATTGTGCGTCGCGACTGGAGAGATGTGACGAATAGGAATCTCGATGACCTCCTTGAAGTGACGCGCTACACAGAGGGGGCGCCTCTTTCTGTTGTGTATCCGTCGCAAAGCAAGGCGACTGACGAGCAGCTGGCTTGGGTGAAAGCTGTTATAAATCAAATCGAAAAGTCGCTTTACTCCTATGACTACGACACGAGCTCTTACGGGTATTGGAACTACCTTGATGCGAACACGTTTGTAGATTACTTGATCATGAGTGAGTTTTCCTCCAACACTGATGCGGGCTCCTATTCGACGTTCTTCTATAAAGACATACGCGGAAAGCTGTGCGTTGGACCAGTATGGGACTTTAACAACGCATTCAACAACAGCATGGACTACGACCTGTCCGATATGGGCTTTTTTATGCAAAATAAAACTATGTTTGACATGCTCGTCAAGGATGAAAAATTTGTTGAACAGGTAATCGCGCGCTATCGCGAGCTGCGCGAAGACACCCTCTCGACCGATCGATTGACGGAAATAATCGACGAAACCGTCGATTATTTAGGACCCGCAATCGAGCGAAACTTTGCCGTGTGGGGCTACTCGTTCGACGCGACCGTAGTTGATGACGATAATAAGCTGAGTCCCGACGAGCGCAATTCTGTCTCGTTTGAGGCTGCGATTGGGCGACTCAAGGAAAACATAACGGAGCGCGGTGCGTGGCTTGATCGCTGCATAGAGAACCTGCGCCAGTTTTCGCACGAATCGGCCGTCAAGAAGTTCAACCATTAGAAGGGAGCTGCATGAAGAAGTTCATCATAGCGTGCTGCTGCACCTTCGTTCTGGCGGCTTTGGGGCTGTACGCGTATTTTTACGAGGGCATGTTTGTCGACTTGAATCCCGACCAACCGGTAGAGACATGGACGAAGCAGGAAGGGAAAACCATCTACATCGACCAAGGCAACGGCCTCGAACCGTTTGAGATTCGTGGCGTCGATCTTGGTGTGGGCATCCCCGGGCATTTCGCCACCGATTACGCCATCGATAAGGAAACCTACCTGCGCTGGTTCAAGCAGATCAAGGAGATGGGCGCGAATACCATTCGCGTTTACATCTTGCAGGGCTCTGCCTTCTACGAGGCGTTCTACGAGTACAACAAGGACAACCCCGACCCGCTCTACCTCATACACGGCGTATGGATCGACGACTATGTGCAAAATTCGCACATGGACGCGTTCGACGCTGACTACCTCGGTCGCTTCAAGGACGATGTGCATACGCTCGTCGACGTTATCCACGGTCAGCGCTTAGTCGAGTTGGGCCGCTTGGCGGGCACAGGCAGCTATACGAAAGACGTATCGCCGTGGGTGATCGGATATCTGCTGGGCGTTGAGTGGGAAGCGCGTACCGTGGCCTTTACCGACATGATGGAGACGGATCGTTCTTCTTTCGAAGGGCGCTACATGAAAACGACCGCTGACGCCACGCCGTTTGAAGCCATGCTCGCCGAGGTGGGAAACGAGGCGTTGAGCTATGAATCGCGGCGCTATCACCAGCAGCGTTTGGTAGCGTTTTCGAATTGGGCCACCACCGACCCGCTGACGTACAACGAAGATATTGCGATCAAGTACGAAAAATACAGCACCGTTGACGTGGAACATATCGAGCTGACTGATGAGGTGCTGTCGGGAACGTTCGCATCGTACCACGTATATCCGTACTACCCCGACTATCTCAGCTTTCTGCCCGATTACTACATGGAGACCGATCCCCAAGGCAACGTGAACACGTATTATGCCTATCTTAAACTGTTGGTTGAGCATCACAGCGTTCCAGTAGTTATTTCGGAGTTTGGTGTACCCACGTCACGCGCCGTTTCTCAGGTAGATCGAAACACGAATCGTAACCAAGGCTTCATGAGCGAGTCGGCGCAGGGGGCTGCGCTTGCGCGGTGCTACCAGAACATCATGGATGCGGGTTGTGCGGGATCGATCATCTTCACATGGCAGGACGAGTGGTTCAAGCGCACGTGGAACACCATGGCCAATGTCGACTTGCTGAAAACGCCCTATTGGAGCGACTACCAAACGAACGAGCAGTATTTCGGCTTGCTGTCGTTCGACCCGGGCGACGAGCGCAGCGTGAGCTACGTCGACGGCGACGACGAGGAATGGACCGACGACGACGTGATCGGCGAGGCGTACGGGCGCACGCTCTCCATGAAGTACGACGAGAAATTCTTGTATTTCATGGTGCGGGGGAGCGACGTTTCGCCCGCTAGTAAGCTGTATTTGCCCATCGACACCACGCAGAAGTCGGGCTCGACCACCTGCGACGACCCTGACGTGTCGTTTGACCGCGCGGCCGATTTCTTGATGGTGCTCGACGGCGAAGACAACAGCCGCGTGCTCGTGCAGGAACGCTACGAGGTTTTACGCGCTACGTCGTTGATGACAATAACGGGGGAGGATCCCTACGTCGACCCGCCCGACGCGGACGCGACTGTGTTCGAGCCCATAGAGTTGATTCTTCAAGTACTCTCGGTGTACGAGCGGCCTGAGGTGGGCCTTGCGGATGGAACTGAAGATGTACGCCGCTATTCCAGCACCTATGAAACGGGCAAGCTCACGTATGGGGATGCGAATCCTGCGCACGAGGACTTCAACTCGCTGGCGGACTTTTGCTACGGCGACGGTTTCGTGGAAATCAAGATTCCTTGGCAGCTTCTCAACTTCTCAAACCCTTCCGAGATGCAGATTCACGACGACTACTACGAGCATTGGGGTGTCGAGAACATGCACATCGACAGCATGTGGGTAGGCGTTGGCGACGGCAGCGTGACTATTCCGTTGTTTGAAGAGTCGCTTAAAGGTTGGGGCACGCACGTGACGTATCACGAGCGCTTGAAGCAGGGTTACTACACGGTGCAGAAGATGTGGGCGCAAGGCGTCGACCCGAGTGAGCTATGGAGCCAAGACGACGCAACGCCGTCGATCGAGGTGATCGAGCATACGGTTGCTTCTGTAGCGAGCGCAGGAACGGACGACGACGCCGCCGCAGACGACGAGGCTGCAGCGGGCGGCACCGACGCTCAGGATACGGAAGGCGCGGCGACAGCCGGCCAAGCCGCAGCAGGAGGCGGCGCGCAGTAGCGGCGCGCCCGCATGCCATGTGAAAGTTTCGAGAACGCGATTCCGTGCTTACGGCTTCAGCTTCGCGGATATAAAATACTGCCCAACAGTTTTGTCGAATATTGCCCAATGGATTTATCGATTTTTGTACAATGACCTGATGAGGGGCTTAATGAAATGAACCATTTATACCTTCCCCGTCTTGCAGATCGTGAATTATCGGATCGCTTGAATCGAGCCGGAGCAGTGGTTATACGCGGTGCCAAATGGTGCGGGAAAACCGAGACCGCCAAGCAACAAGCCGCCAGCGTTCTCTACATGCAAAACCCTGACACGTACGAAAGCAACATGCTCGCCGCCCAAACCAAGCCTTCGCTTCTCTTGAGGGGCGAGCAGCCCCGCCTCATAGACGAATGGCAAGACGCTCCCCAGCTTTGGGACGCCGTCAGATTTGCTGTAGACCAGGAAGGCGGCTTTGGACACTACATTCTTACCGGGTCCGCCACGCCGGGGGCGTCGCCGAAGCATTCGGGTACGGGGAGGTTTTCTCCTATGACCATGCGTCCCATGAGCCTTTTCGAGTCCCGCGACTCCAATGGGGACGTGTCTCTCGCGTGCCTGTTCGACGACCCCTCGCTTGCCCAAGGGTCCACGAGCGTCGACGTTGAGGGCATCGCCCACCTTATCTGCCGCGGCGGGTGGCCCGAGGCGGTGTTGGCCGCCGACGACAGCAACGCGTACGGTATGTCGAAAGACTACATCCGAGCCGTTGCCGAAGAAGACATAAGTCGCGTTGACGGCGTGGAACGCAACCCCGAGTACGCGCTTTTGATTATGCGCGCCTATGCGCACGCCGTTGCGACGCAGGCCAACATGCCCACGATCAGGGGACTCATCAAGGCGCAGAAAACCGAGCTTTCGCGCGGGACCGTCGATGCCTACGTGGCGGCACTGAGGAAACTCTACGTTTTCGAGGACCTCGACGCTTGGACGCCGTCCCTGCGCGATCGATCAAGAATAGCGACCACCCCAACGCGGCACTTCGTCGACCCGTCCCTTGCCGCCGCCGCCCTTGGCGCAAGCCCCGACATACTGCTCAAAGACCTCCCTACGATGGGCATGCTGTTCGAGGCCCTTTGTGTGCGTGACTTGAGGATATATGCGGAAAGCATCGGAGGTAAGGCGTTCCATTACCATGACGACGCCGGAAGGGAGGCTGACGCCGTGGTCGTCCTCGACGACGGCAGATGGGCGCTTGTGGAGGTAAAGATGGGTAGCCAGCGCGTTGAGGAGGGCGCCGCCAGCCTCTTGAAGCTTGCGGACAAGATAGACTCATCGGTCATGGGCGCGCCTTCCCTGCTCATGGTTATGGCGCCCGTTCAATACGCCTATCAGCGCCCCGACGGGGTTGTCGTCGTGCCGCCGACGTGCTTGAAACCTTAGGGGCGTTATTGCGCACCCCCGTTCGCCTGAATCGCGTGCTTCGGCGAGACCAGTGGTATGGAAAATGCGCTCCATTATGGTATCATCATGTTGGAAATTGCGCCTATAGAACAACATATCGTGTTGGAAATTGCTGTTATCCCAGATGGAGCGTGACCTAGAATGCTCGAGCGGAAATCTCTCGAAACCCTCCGTGCATGGAAACAAACGAAAACTCATCAGGCGCTCATGGTGATGGGGGCTCGACAAGTCGGCAAGACCACGCTTGTGCGTGCGTTCGCGGCGCAGGAGTACGACAGCTTGGCGGAGGTCAACTTCCTCGGCAACACCACGGCCATAGAAACACTTTCCGGCGCCACCGACGCGAATGACCTGATGCTCAGACTCTCGGTGCTTACTGGTAAGGCGCTCGAGTCAGGCAAGACGCTGCTCTTTCTTGACGAGATGCAGGAATGCGGCGATATGCTTACGTGGGTCAAGTTCTTGGCCGAGCGCGCCGACCTCGATGTTGTTCTGTCGGGCTCGCTGCTTGGGCTCGACGCGTATGTTCAAGCGCGTTCCCTGCCCGTTGGCTTCTTGCGCAAAACGACTTTGTACCCTCTGACATTCGAGGAGTTCGCGCGCGCCCGCGGCATCACCGCAGAGGTCTGGGCGGCAATGGAAGACGCCGTTCTTTCCCGTGCTCAAGTGCCGGACTTCATTCACGCGAGGCTCTCTGCGCTATTCAGAGAGTATCTGCTCGTGGGAGGTATGCCCGATGCCGTGCAGGCATTCGTAGACACGTCGCAAATCGTGCCTACGCGCGGCGTGCAGCGCGACATTTTAGACCTGTACGAAAGCGACATCGTTAAATACGTGGGCGATGCCCTGGAGGCGCGCCAGATAAAGATGGTTTACGAGGCCATCCCCTCGCAGCTCAATGCGCCGACTAAGCGGTTCAAATACCGAAGACTTGACAAGAACTTGCGCTTTGCGAACCTGGAAACCGCCTTCGACTGGCTTGTCAGCGCGGGCATCGCTATTGAGGCGACACGCGTCGGCCAGATTGCCTACCCGCTCGGGTTTTCCGAGGATCGCTCTTCGCTCAAGCTTTTCTACAACGACGTTGGCCTGCTCACCTCACAACTTATGGGCAACGTCGATCTCGAGATCGTAAACGGACGGACGAACATCAACTACGGCTCCGTCTTCGAGGCGGTTGTTGCGCAAGAACTTGCCGCCCGCGGTTTTGCCCTCCATTACTATTCGTCCAAGAAACGCGGCGAGGTCGATTTCGCGATAGAGGACTCGGCAACGGGCAAAACGCGTGCCATAGAGGTCAAATCCGGCAAGGACTACCGCCGTCACAGCGCCCTCACGTCGCTGCTGGACGCAGGTGACGTGCAAGATGCCCTTGTGCTCTACGACGGCAATGTTGAAGTCGAGCGAGGCAGGGTGTACGCTCCCGCCTATGCGGCCTCTTTGGCCATGCAGATCTAGGAACGCGGAAGGTGCGCGAGCGCTGCTCGACTAAACCCGACCGAGAAGCGCAATTCGGTAAACGTTAACGGCATGAAATCGTACGAAAAAATGCTATATATAGCAAAAGTTCCCTTGAAAAAGTGTTTGATTTTCCAATAAGTTCCCTCGGAAAAATGCGCACCCCTCTTTATAATGCACATTAACGGCATCGAAACACCCGCTGAGGAGAGGCAGTCGTAATGCAGCGTGAAATCATGAGAGACCTTGCGTCGTGGGCGGCGAGAAAGCAACGCATGCCCCTTGTGCTCTGCGGCGCGCGCCAGGTGGGGAAAACCTACGTCCTCAACCAACTGGGCGCCACCTTTGAGAGCTACGCCTACATTAACCTCATGGCGGAAGAGGCGCGGGCGCTCTTTGCTCCTGGGTACAACGCGCAGCGCGTTTTGGAAAACATCTCGATCTATACGGGCACTCGCATTGAGCCTGGCAAAACCCTTGTCGTCATCGATGAGATACAGGAAGAGCCCAAGGCTCTCACTTTGATGAAGGCGTTCTGCGAAGAGACCCCCAACCTTCACGTTGCGGCTGCGGGTTCTTATCTCGGAATGGCTCACCACGCCGGCGTTTCCTTCCCTGTAGGCAAGGTGGAAACGCTCGACATGCACCCCATGACGCTTGTCGAGTTTATTCGAGCGTCTGGCGAAGAGCAGCTTGCTGAGCTTATTTGTTCGCTCGATTTTGACAGATTGGTCGCTTTCCAGGACAAGATTGAGCGTCTTCTTCGCCGCTATTACTACGTGGGCGGTATGCCGAAGGCTGTTTACGAGTTCATACAAGGCGGCGAAGACTACGCCGCCGCTCGCGAGGTTCAACGTCAACTGTTTGCCGACTATCGCAGCGACTTCTCAAAGCATGTGCCGGATGCTCGCGAGGTGGAACGCATTCGCCTGGCGTTCGACTCGATTCCGGCGCATCTCGGGCGCGAGAACCACAAGTTCGTTTTCGGACATATAGCGAAGGGCAGTCGCGCGAAAAACTTTGAGACCGCCATACAATGGATCGTCGACTGCGGGCTTGCTGCGCGCGTCTACCGCGTTGACAAATTGGCTCTTCCACTTAAGTTCTATCGCGACCTGTCTGCTTTCAAGCTGTACCTTCTTGACGTGGGGCTTCTGGGGTGTGCTATGGAAGTCGAACCGAAGGACGTCATTTTGAGCAACAAGGCTTTGGAAGAATATAAAGGCGCGCTCACTGAGCAGTATGTCTGCCAACAGTTGGTGGCTGGCGGGGTTGCTCCCTATTACTGGACGTCAACGGGCGGCGGTGCGGAGCTTGACTTCGTTGTTCGGCACGAAGGGCAGGTCGCTCCTCTGGAGGTAAAGGCGGAAGAGAACCTTCGGGCAAAAAGCTTGCGCACGGCGTGCGACGCGTATCGCCTGCAGGGGTTTCGAACGTCCATGTCTGGTTATCGGCAACAAAGCTGGATGACGAATATCCCTCTTTGGGCTGTTGGGGAATATTTCCGTGCAAAAGCGAAGTAGCATTCTCGGCTCGATTTTTTCGTAAATTAGGCTCGGTTTTTCATAAGAATTGCCCACTCTCCTTCTCCGTCGGTGTGAATTGCCTCCAAGCGCCCCAAACCTTGGGGGAGGGGGTGCAAACAATGTGTTGAGGGTGGCGCGTGGGGGCGCGGCGATGCTGCGGCAGTGCTACACTACTGCGTTCGGGATATGATCGACAGCGAAACGGCGAAGGCGAGGGGCGAGACAAAAGGCATGTGGTCGCAGGGCGTTGGCTTGCAAAGTCTGCGGAGGGCGAGGTAGCTCGTGAAGGTTGAGTGGCTCGTATTCTTCTACATGGCCGTGAGCGTTGCCATGGCGCTGTTCGACTTCGGCTTTCTCGCCTACGAGAAGATCCGCGACAAGCGCTTCGCCGAGAGCACGGCGCGCCTGACGGATCACCTGGCGCGCGAGATCGACCGCAACGCCGACTTCCCCACGCCGGAGCACAAGCGCACCGTGGAGCGGCAGCTGCGCAGCGTGTCGAGTTTGGAGTCGTTCGACCTGTCGATGGAACGTCTGCGCGAGGGCGACGTGGGCCGCAGCGAGCGCTACTTGCGCGGCATAAGCGACGTGTTCGACAAGCTCACGTACCGCTTCTTGGGCAAAAACGACCTGAACCGCGCCTATTTCGCCTACGTGGTGCGCCGATGGTATCGCGCCGAGCCCGCCTCGCCTTTGATGGAGGAGGCCCTGCTGCGCATCGTGCGCGAGAGCTCGCTGTACGCGCGGCAAAACGCGCTTGAGGCGTTGGCCCAGGTGGGCGGCGCGGAAGCGTTCGCGAAGGCCGTCGCGTCGATCGACATGCGCGAGGACTTCCATCACCCGAAGCTCGTCACCGAGGCCGCTATGGCGTTCAAGGGCGACAAAGAGCAGCTGGCGCGCGAGCTTATGCGGCGCTTCGACGACTTCTCGCCTGAGCAGCAGGCGGCGGTGGTGAACTACCTGCGCATGGTACGCCTGGGCGAGCCCGAGCGCTTCTTGGAGCTCATGCAGCGCGATGGCGCCAACCGCGAGGTGCGCCTGGCGTGCATGCGCTACTTCATGACGAACCCGCGCCCGGAGGCGGCGGCCCCGCTGCGCCAGTTCGCCGCGAGCGCAGATGCGGGCGTGTGGGAGTTCGCGTCGGTGGCGGCGTCGGTTTTGGCGGCGTATCCCGGCGCCGAGACGATGTCCGTTCTGCGCGACTGCCTTTCGAGCCCCACGTACTTCGTGCGTCACAACGCGGCGAAAAGCCTGTACGACTTAGGCGCCACGCTCGACGGCGACCTAGCCGACATCATGACCGGCCCCGACCGCTACGCGCGCGAGATGCTCGAGTTCCGCTGGAAGGTGGAAGGGGAGCGGAAGGAGGCCGCGACATGCTCCTAAACACCACACTTGAGGCCGCCTCCTTCGTGCAGGGCTTCCTCTACTTCGTCGGCATCTTCTTCGTGATCTACCTCATCGGGTACTCCACGTTTTTGTTCCTCTCCGTTACGGTGGGTTCGTCGTATTTGTACCGCCGCAAGCGCGAGGCGCACTACAAAAGCCAGATCGAGACCGACTGCTACGTGCCGGTGAGCATCATCGTGCCCGCGCACAACGAAAGCGTGACGGTGGCCAGCTCGGTGCGCTCGCTGCTCAACCTCGACTACTCGCTTTACGAAGTGGTGGTGGTCGACGACGGCTCCACCGACGACACCGCCCAGCAGGTCATTGACGCGTTCGACCTGCAACGCATCGAGCGGCCCGTGCGTATGCAAGTTCCTTGCGCGCCGCTCAAAAGCCTTTGGCAGGGCCGCGCGGACGGCGTCCTCATTACGCTGGCGTGCAAGGAAAACGGCGGCAAGGCCGACGCGCTCAACATGGGCATCAACGTATCGCAGTACCCCTGGTTCATCGGCGTGGACGCCGACTCGGTGCTCCAGCGCGACTCCCTGCGCGAGATCGTGGCGCCTGTGGTGGAGAACGACAACGTGGTGGCCGTGGGCGGGCTCGTGCGCCTGTCGAACGGCGTCACGCTCAAGGACGGCAACCTCACGCGCTACTCGCTGCCGAAAAAGATCATCCCCGCCATGCAGGTGCTGGAATACGACCGCTCCTTCCTCTCCGCGCGCATCCTGTTCGACCAGTTCAACGGCAACCTGATCATCTCGGGCGCGTTCGGGCTGTTCCGCAAAGACATCGTGGTGGCCGTGGGCGGCTACGATGCCGAGACGGTGGGCGAGGACATGGAGCTCGTGACCAAGCTGCACGTGTTTTGCCGCACGAACAACCGCGACTACCTCATCAAGTACGCGCCCGACGCCATCTGCTGGAGCCAGGCGCCCGAGACGCTGCGCGACCTCACCAAGCAGCGCCGCCGCTGGCACACGGGCCTGTTCGAGTGCATGAAGAAGTACGCGCGCGTGTTCGGCAGCCTGCACTACGGGTTGGTAGGCGCGCTTTCGTACACGTACTTTCTCGTCTATGAGCTGCTGTCGCCCGCCATTGAGCTGTTCGGCATTTTCACGATGGTAATTGCCATTTTGTTCAACTTCATCAACGTCCCGTTCATGATCATGTTCTTCGGCATTTACGCGGTGTTCGGCGCGGTCATGTCGCTCACGGCGTTCTTCTCGCGCGTGCAGACGCGCGACTTGCGCCTGTCGGCCACCGACGTGGTGCGCGCCGTTATGCTGTCGATCATCGAGGTTACGGTTTTGCGCTTCATCATGGCCGTCACGCGTATGCTCGCGCTGGTGGGCTACCGCAAGAAGGAACGCCGCTGGGACAAGATCACCCGCGTCGAGATCGACTCGCAGTAGGGCGTGACAAAGGGACAGGTCGTTTGTCATATTGGCAAAGCGCAAGGGAGCAAACGGCCTTTCGCAATATGACAAACGACCTGTCCCCTTGTCACGCGTTTGCCCCGTGTTCAACGATTCATTTACTCGCTTGTGTAGGAGGGGGCACAAAGCTGTTTATGACCTTTGATATGCGATAATGATTCGGATTTGTGTCATGTCGGGCGAATGGCGCCCGACGCAACGAAACGCAGCTAAAACGCAGGCAGAAAGAAGGCGCATGCTCGAGTTTCTCCAGGACAACGCACTGTTCGTGTGTGGCGTCGCCGCACTTGCGGTGGCGATCGTCCTGTTTTGCGCCACGCTCTCGGTGGTGCGCCGCTCGGGCGTGATGTGCCGCGCCGCGCGCCCCGATGCCGGCGGCCTGGCGCAGGCCATCGACAGCACCAGCGACAAGCTGTTCGTGCTGTACGACTTCGCCAACCACCGTGTGCTGGGCGTTTCGGGCTCTGAGCATATCTTAGGAATCAACCACCAGGTGCTCGAAGGCGATGTGTACGTGCTCGAGCGCTGCATCAGCCGCAACTCGCTGCTCGACGTGCGCGAAGCGTTCGAGGCGTGGGACCGCACCTGTCCCATCGAGGTGGAGTTCCAACTCAACGACGAGATCACGACCAAGGCCCTGCCCGTGCAAATCTGGCGGCCCACCGTCGTCCTTTCCTCGGACGAACTTGCCGACGCGCCTTCCGCAGTGGCCGCGCCGGCCCCCGCAACCCCCGCGGCTGCCCCCGGCGCCCCCACCCCCACCCCCGCGCTCGCGACCCCCGTTGCCCCCGCGAAGCGCGTCGTTCGTTGGGGCCTTCTGCGCGCCGCCCTGTGCGGCGAGGGACGCGTCCTCATATCCGTCCGCGAGGTCACGCGCAGCCACAACCTGCGCACCGAGCTTGTCGAGCAGCGCGAACGCGCCGAGGCGGGCGAGCGCGCCAAGCTTATGTTCCTGTCGAACATGAGCCACGAGATTCGCACGCCCATGAACGGCATCATGGGCACGCTGTCCCTCGCGAAGCTGCACGTCGACGACGCGCAATCCGTGGGCGGCTACCTCACGCAGGCCGACGAGCTGCTGAAATACCTGCTTTCCGTCATCAACGACGTGCTCGACATCTCCAAGATCGACAACGGCAAGCTGGAAATCGAACAGCGCTGCTTCGACATCACGAACGTCATCCGCACCGAGCAGGGCATCTTCGGCGACATGATCGCGGCGAAGGGCATCACCTTCGACGTGCAGGTCGACGAGCTTGACAACCCCTACATCGTCGGCGACGAGCTGCGTCTCACGCAGGTCATCACGAACCTGCTGTCGAACTCCCACAAGTTCACCGCGCCCGGCGGCACCATCTCGCTCTCGCTGCGGCGCATGCAGCAGGTCGGCAACGTGCTGCACGTGGTGTTCGTGGAGTCCGACACGGGCAAGGGCATGTCGCCCGAGTTTTTGGCGAGCCTGTTCAACCCGTTCGCGCAGGAAGACAGCTCCATTTCCCGCCGCTTCGGCGGCACGGGCCTGGGCATGGCCATCGCCGACCAGCTCACGCGCCTGATGGGCGGCCAAATTTCCGTCGAGTCGGAACTGGGCGTGGGCACGAGGTTCCAGGTGTATTTGGCGCTGCCGCTGGCAACGGAAGAGCAGCGCGCCGCCTACATCGCGGGCGAGGAAACGGCTCGGGCCGCAACGGCGGTGCAGCAAGACGAGGACGCCTTCAGGCTGGCGGGCAGCAGGGTGCTGCTTGCCGAGGACAACATGCTGAACGCGAGCATCGCCATCGACATGCTCGAGGAGCTGGGCGCCGCCGTGGAGCACGCGGCCGACGGCGTGGAGGCGTGCCAGATGTTCGAGCGCAACGCGCCCGGCTACTACGACATTATCCTCATGGACGTGCAGATGCCCAACCGCAACGGCTGGGAGGCGGCGCAGCACATTCGCGGCCTTGCGCGCCCCGACGCGCGAAACGTGCTCATCTTCGCGCTTTCCGCCGACGCGTACGCGGAAGACAAGCGCCACTCGCGCGCGGTGGGCATGGACGGCCACATCTCGAAGCCGGTCGAGTTCGAGCAGCTTGAGCACCTCATCAACGTTGAGCTCGCCGTCAACATGCAGAAGGGCCTGATCGATGTTTGATAGGCTCGTCGACTTCGTATCGAACCACGTGTCGCAGATCGTGGGCGTGTTGGTAGGGCTCACGCTCGCGGGCTCGTGCGGCTACGTGGTGCTTTCCGGCACGCTTGCCGACGGCCTGTTCGGCGAGATGGCGTGGGAGAAAAACGTCTACGAGAACAGCCAGATGTTCGGCGCGGCGTCGTACCAGGTGGGCGAGGTCGACGGCTCGGACAACCGCATCCACGAGGAAGACGACGACACCGAGGGCATGGTCGACGAGGCCACCGAGCCCGACACGGGGGTCGATCAAGGCACCTCGCAGGATTCGGCACTGGCGGGCGGTACGATGCTCACCGACAACAGCACCGCCGTGGGAAGCGAGACCACGGTGAACCCCGATCTGGATAACCCGAACGGGACGGGTGAGGGCGCGGGCGGCAACCCCGGCAACGGCGAGGGCGACGACCCCAGCGGCCCGGGCGACGAAGGTGACAACGGCGGCGAGGGTACCGGCGACAACCCCAGTTACACTCCGCCCGTGCTGACCCCCGAGCAGGAGGCCGAGCTTGACAACAAGGATGACTACAAAGACGATGACGGCAACCGCTTGGTGGGCCTGTACGCCGAGATGGTGAACGACGGCGAATGGGTCTACGTGGCGGGTGACGCGTTTCGCCCGGGCGACATTCGCATCATAGGCATCTTCGTTGACGAGAGCGGCAACCGCTTCGAAAGGGTGATCGAGTATTCCGGCACGGACTCCTACACGGTTTCCATGTCCACGGGTTGGAACGGGGGCACGCACTACGCTACGTTCTCGTACGGGGGCCTGAGCACCTCGGTTCCGTATACCATCAAACGCGGCGCCATATGGGTGAATTGTGGCGGTTCGTACCTAGTTAATGACGATATTCGGTATTCGTCGGTGCCCCTTCAAGACACCAATTTGCCCGATAAGCAGATGCAGGCTGCCATTTCGGCCTCTTATGAGCTTGATTTGAGCAGTCTTGTGGGTGGGGCGTTCGTTAATCTTTCCGACGTGCAGCGCCAGCTCATCACCGTTTTGGGCGATGCGGGCGTGCAGAACGCTTTCGATAACGGAAGCTCCAGTGAGAAACAGACATGGGTGGTTGAAGAGCGCGCCGACGGCTACCTGAACACGATGGTCACGGGCTTTTGCGGCGTGAATGGCAACAACCTGCGCACGGACGAGAACGGCAACGCCTACGCTCCCTGCACTTACCTTCCCGAGTCGTATACCGTCGATACCGCGAATCAGTTTACGCAGGTCATCAGCATGGTCGAGCAGGTTCCCGATGGGTTCCTGGTGAAGCGCGAGGCGGGAGACGCCAGCAATAATTACCGGGGCGACCAGGTTCTCGTGGGCTACGAGAACC
Source organism: Eggerthellaceae bacterium (assembly GCA_030524475.1). Taxonomy (GTDB): domain Bacteria; phylum Actinomycetota; class Coriobacteriia; order Coriobacteriales; family Eggerthellaceae; genus CAAEEV01. The sequence continues at coordinate 26,067 of JAUNGO010000028.1, forward strand.
AAGAATGGGACGGCGAGCGCGTCGCGCTCGAGGTGCCGCAAGGCGTCACCAAGATCAAGCTCACGAAGACGAACCCCAACGTGAGAAGCCTGGTGATTCCCGAAAGCGTTCTTGAGATCGACTTCGCGAGCCTGACCGAGCATTTCCCCAACCTTGAGAGAATCGATGTGGGCTGGGACGCGAACTCGCAGTCGTTCGGGTCGATTAATGGGGAGACGTACAGCGTCGACGGCACCACGCTTACCTACGTGCCGCCCAGGCACGAGAACATGGATCAAGGCTGGAACTCGTGGTATTACGGTGTGAACACCATCGCCACGGGCGCGTTCGCGGGGTGCGACATGACGAGCGTGACCGTCCCCGCGCCGGTGACACGGCTTGAGAAGGGCTGCTTCGCCGACAGCAAGTTTGCCGAGGCAGATTCGGGCGCGACGCTGCGCTTCGACAGCCCAATGCCTATCGAGGGCGTGGCGGAGTCAGGTGCTGCGGGCAATATCTATGTTCCCGACGCGTCGTACAACACGGCGTGCAAGAACTGGGCGGCCGGGCTCGCGGACGCGCGCAGCGACTTGCGGGTGGGCGTGCTTGGCGAGGGCGGCACGGTAATCGTTGAGCCGGGAACCTATATGCTCGACAAGACGGGCACGGTCGTTGTGCGCGCAGCCGACAAAACGGTGCTTGCGGGCGTTCGATTCGACGCAGCGGGCGCCCTTTCGGTGCCGCAGGGCATCGAGACTGTGGAGGCGGGCGCCTTCGCCTCCTCGGGCATGGTGCAGGAGATCCTGTTCCCCGCAAGCCTTAAAAACTTGGGGCCGGAAAGCCTGGTTGCGCTGGAAGGCGTCGAGTCCATAACGCTTGCGGGCGACGCCGTGATGGACATCGATCGCGACGCGTTCGGTGAGGACGGCGTGCCGGAGGGCCTGACCGTGTTCGTGCCCAGCAAGCTTTACGAGGATTACCTAGCGGCGTGGGGCGCCGCGCTGGGGCTCACTGAAACTGAGGCGAAGGCGCTTATCAAGCAGGCCGACACGGAGTACGTCTACCTCGACGGCGCGAAGTACCAAACGCTTGATGGCGGCGCGCTGCGCCTGGTGGAGGTTTACAGCGACAACCGTACGTTCTTCGAGCCCGCGGCGGGCACGACCGAGATCGCCGAGGGCGCGTTCGACCGCAGCGCCGCGCTTGAGATCGTGCATCTGCCCTCGTCGGTGACGACGGTGTCCGCCGGCGCGTTCGCGGGCTGCGGAAACCTGGAGTCGGTGCTGGCGGAGGGCGCGTCGGGCACGGCGCTCGACCTGCCCAAGGGGGCGACGCTCTACCGGTCGACCGCCGGCGCGTCCTACAGCTACGAAAGCGCCACCGGCGCGCTCTACGAGCAGCGTGGGGGCGAGCTGACCCTGGTCAACGTGCCCACCGACACCACGGAGCTTCTGGTGCGCGCCGGCACGACGTGCATCGGCGACGGCGCGTTCGCGGGCTGCGCGTGGCTGAACGAGGGCTTGAGCCTCGACTCGCCCGAGACCCTGCGCTCGATCGGCGCGCGGGCGTTTGAGGGCTGCACGGCGCTCGGCAGCGCCGACTTCACGCAATGCGCCTCGCTTGAGGCGGTGGGGGCCTCCGCGTTCGCCCAGTGCACCAACTTGTACGCGATCGTTTTGCCGTCCTCCGTGAAAACGCTTGGCGACGGCGCGTTTGAGGGCTGCGCGGCGCTGCAGAAGTTCAAGGCCACGGGCCTGTCCGAGCTTCCCGTGCGCACGTTCAGGAACTGCTCGGCGCTCAACGACGTATACGTGCCGAACGTGACGCGCGTCGGCGACGAGTGCTTCTACGCGTGCGTGAGCTTGGCGTACCTCGACCCGTCCGGCGGCGTCGCCGCGCAGGCGAGCGACGCCGCCGGCGCCGAAATTACGGACCTCTCGGCCGCCTTCAGCGACGGCTACAATAACATAGGCCCGCTCACGTGGGTGGGCGACAACGCGTTCGCGCAATGCGCGGTGTTCTGCCAGAACCCGACGCAGGCGTTCGACATGGCGAGCCTCGAGCACATCGGCGCGGGCGCGTTCATGGGCTGCAACGGCCTGCGCGAGGTGACGCTTTCCGAGTCTTTGACGGAGCTGGGGGAGGAGTCGTTCCGCGACTGCTCCTACATGCAGACGCTCAATATGAACAGCTCGGTGGAAACGGTGGGGCGCTACAGCTTCTACGGCTGCGCTAACTTGAAGAACCTCAACGTGAGCGAGCACCAGCAGGGCGTGATGACGGTGCTCGGCGCGTGCGCGTTCGCGGAGTGCGACGCGCTTGAGCGGATCGACCTGTCGAGCTACACGCAGCTGGCCTACATCGGCAATCGCGCGTTCGAGGGCTGCGACGGCCTGTTGCGCGTTACGATGCCCGCGCATCTGACCAAGGTAGCGAAGGAATGCTTCTCGGGTTGCACGCAGCTTTCCATCGTCGAGCTCACGTCGAGCTCGCCCACGCCGCTCGACGCCGAGGTGTTCGGCTCGAGCATCCCGGAGTACGTGCGCATTTGGGTGCCCAGCCAGGAGGCGTACGAGAAGTACCTGGCGGCCTACGAGCAGGTGCTCGACGCCGAGTACGGCGAAGGCACGGCGCAGTTTGTGATCGAGATGCGCAGCGAGACGTCTGAGACGCTGCGCGGCATTACCTACACGGCCGAGGGCGACGGTTGGGCCATCACGAGCGCCCTGCCGAACCTTCACGGCGACGTTGTCGTCGCGAGCTCGGTGACGCGCATTGCCGACGGCGCGTTCGAGGGCTGCGCGGGCATCGAGTCGGTCACGCTGGAGCAAGGGTCCTCGATAGAGCTGGGCGACCGCGCTTTCGCGGGCTGCACGGGTATCCAGGCGGTTTACCTGCTGGGCGATGTTCCCATGTGGGGCGACGGGGTGTTCGAGGGCTGCACGAACTTGGCGTCGGCGCGCGTGGGCTATAACACCTCGAACGACATCCCGCGCATCGGCACGCGCGCGTTCGCGGATTGTGCGAGCTTGTCAGCTCTTCGAATCTACGCGCCTGTTGCGGTTTTTGGCGAGGAAATGTGCAAGAATTGCGCCTCGTTGCCGAGCCTTGCCGTGGGCGTTTTGTCGTCGACGGGCAGGCCGGTTTTGGAAAGCTCGCTCGAGCGCGTCGAGGACGGTGCCTTTGAGAACTGCACGACCCTCAACCTTCCCTTCGGAAGCAGGTACGCGAAGCTCCAGTCACTGGGCGCGCGCGTTTTACAACTGCGACCGACTGAGCGCGCCCACGCTGCCCGCGTCGATGACGTCGATCGGCGAGGCGTGCTACGCCGAGTGCGACAACGTGACGGCGGTGAGCTTCTACGGCGCGGTCGAGGAGTTCCCGAAGGACTGCTTCAAGAACTGCCCGAAGCTTTTGCGCCCCGGCGGCACGGCCACGGCCTACAACGCGCTCAAACGTATTGGCGACGGTGCGTTTGAGGGTTGTACGGCGCTGGCGTCGGCCAACCACGCGTGGAACCTTGGCATTTACCCGAACCTGGAGTATATCGGCGACGGCGCGTTTGCGGGCGCGTTAGCCGCGCCGTACAAAACCGACGTCGCGCTCGCCGCGTCGCTTGCGCACATCGGCGCGGGGGCGTTTGACGGGTGCACGGGGCTTACCTCCGTTACGCTGCAGACAGAGATGCCACCCGAGTTGGGCGCGAACGCGTTCGTGAACATGGCCGAGGATTTCCAAATCGTAGCGCCCGACGGAGCCTACGACGCTTACTTGGCCGCGCTCACGGGGTCGATCGGCATCGACGCGGCGCGGGTGATGCTGCACAACCCGAACGCGCAGGCCGCCGAGGAGGCGGCTGCGGAAGCCGAGCCCGTCGCCGACGCGGAAGCTCAGGCTGCGGCAGGCGTCGATGCTGCGACAGGGGCCGAT
>JAUNGO010000029.1:0-14206 GCA_030524475.1 Eggerthellaceae bacterium
GATCACGGCGGGGGGGCTGGCGGAGCATTTGATCATCATGATCATGGCGGTTGTCATAGCGGTCATCATGATGATGGTGTTCATCGACGCCATCTCGGACTTCATCAACACGCATGTGGAAATGACCATCTTAGCGCTCGTGTTCATCAGCGCGATCGGCGTGCTGCTCGTGCTCGACGCGGCGGGCGTCAACTCGGGCGTGGAGGTGCTCGACATGCACATGGAGAAGCTCATGGTGTACTTCGCCATGGTGTTTGCCGTGGTACTTGAGCTCATTCAGATGCGCTACAACTCCAACCTAGCGAAGTACCGCGCCGAACAGGCGGAACAGGCAGAGTAGGCGGGCGGACGCCCTACTCTTCCGCGAACGCCTTCAGGCACTCCTCGGACACGATGAACCGCGCCGCCTTCGGGAGCATACGCACAGTAAAGGGCGTGGTGAGGCTTGTAACCTCGCCGTCGTACTGCATAAGCAGCGAAGGCGACGCGTCGACGGTGATCTCGCGCCCGCGGTAGATCTCGAGCGCGTCGGTGCGCCCGGGAAACTCGCCCGAGCGGTCGAGGATGCACGCCATGAGCGCCGGGATCAGCCCAAAGGCGTCCTTCGTGTTGAGCACCACCACGTCGAAGGCGCCGTCGCGCGGCTGGTTCTCGTGCACCACCGACAGGTCGAACTGGATTTTCGAGAAGTTCACGATGAGAACGCCCACGCCCGAGCTTTTCACCTCGCGGCCGTCGATGGTGAGCGTGAAGGCGGCGTGCTGCGGCGTGGCGTTGGCGAAGGCCGAGGTGAAATACGTCATGGGCCCCAAAAGCTTCTTGCCCGCCGCCGCGCCTTTCATGATGGTGGCGTCGTACCCTGCGCCCGCCATGATGGAAAACCCGCAGTGCGCGCCGTTCGAGAGCTCGATCTCGCCGATGTCGAAGTCCATGTGGCGCCCCTCACGCGCGAGTTTCGCGAGCGCGTGAGGCTCGGAGGGCTCGTGCAGGTTCATGGCCAGCAAGTTCGCCGTGCCGGCGGGGAAGGGGAGCACCGGAATGCCCGTGTCGGCCAGAAGGTAGGTGACCGTCGCCACCGTGCCGTCGCCGCCCGAGGCCACCACAACGTCGTATTCGTCCGCGTCGAAGAGGAAGGCGCGCAGGTCGGACGAGCCGTTCGTGGAGCGCACCACCACCTCGTCTCCGTCGGCGGCGAACGCGCGGATGAAGTCGTAGACGGCTCCTTCGCCGTAGCCGGAGGCCAGATTGTTTATCACAAGCAGTTTCACAGATTTCCTTTCGCAGGCTACAATGGCATGGTACTACAAACCATGCACGATCAGGTAAGGAACAACTTGCTCTACATTGCCAACCAGGAGGACCTCGAACTTTTCGTCGAGCGCGCGGGCCGCTCCGAGATCCTCGCCATCGACACGGAGTTTCTCCGCGAGAAAACCTACTACGCAAAACTGTGCCTCCTTCAGGTGGCGACCGACGCCGAGGTGGCGATCATCGACCCGTTTGCGGTGCGCGACCTGCGCGTGATGACGCCGCTCATGCTCAACGAGGGCATCGTGAAGCTTTTCCACGCCGGCTTACAGGATCTCGAGATTCTCTATCGCGAGATCGGCGTGCTTCCCCATCCCGTGTTCGACACGCAGGTTGCCGCCGCGCTGCTTGGGCACGCTCAGCAGATCGGCTACGGGGCGCTCGTGCACACGACCTGCGGCGTGGCGCTCAAGAAAATCGACTCGTTCACCGACTGGTCGCGCCGCCCGCTGTCCGACTCCCAGATCGACTACGCGGCCGACGACGTGGTGTACCTGCCGAAGGTGTACCGCTCCATGAAAAAGGCGTTGACGGAGAAGGGGCGCTTGGAGTGGCTCGACCACGACTTCGAGGACTTGGTCGACCCGGCGCGCTACGAAAGCGACCCGCGTGAGCGTTTCCGCAGGTTGAAGCGGGGGAACCAACTGACGCGCAAACAGCTTGCCGCCGCGCGCGAGGTGGCGGCGTGGCGCGAGGTGCAGGCGCAGCGCCGCGACGTGCCCCGCAAATGGGTGCTCACCGACGAGCAGATCGTCGAGGTGTGCAAGCGCGAGGCCACGACCATCGACAGCCTGTTCATGGTGCGCGGCGTGCGCGAGCGCCTCCCAACGCGCGACGCGCGCACGGTGGCGGCGCTCATGAAGGAGGCGTTTGAGCTGCCCGAGGATGAGTGGCCCGAGATCGACCGCAGCTCGCGCAACGAGCCGAACGTCGACGTCGAGCTCGACTTGATGAACGCGCTCGTGCGCCTGCGCGCGCGGGAGAACGACATCGCCATGCAGACGCTGGCAAGTCACGGCGATTTGTGCGCGGTGGCGCGCGGACACACCGAGGGCGTCGACGTGCTGCGCGGTTGGCGCCGCGCCATCGTGGGGGAGGAGCTCCTCGACCTTTTGGCGGGCAAGATCAAACTGAGCCTGAGGGACGGCGCGCTGGCCGTGGAGAGGGTCGAGTGATTTTGCGTAAGTCTGATGGTGTCCCAAAAACGGGACACTTAGCGTACGTTTGTTGTATATAATGTCGCCCATGAAACAACGCAGCGGAAAAGAAAGGCGCACACGTCCATGAGTTATCTGACCCTTATCGTCCTTACGCTGGTCATCGGCATGGGGGCAACGTGGTGGGTGAACCACCAGATCAAGAAATACACGCACGTGCCCTCCCAAAGCGGCTTCACCGGCGCGCAAATGGCTCAGCACATGCTTGCCCAGCACGGCGTGACGGGCGTGCAAATTCGCATGGGCGGGCACGACCAGAACCACTTCGACCCGCGCGACAACTCCATCACGCTCGACCCGCAGGCGTATCGCGGCACGTCGGTGACGGCCGTCGCCACGGCTTGCCACGAGGCGGGTCACGCCTGCCAGTTCGCGGAAGGCTATGCGCCGATGAAGATTCGCGGCGCGCTGGTGCCGGCGGTGAACCTGGCGTCGAACGCGTGGGTGTTCTTGCTGCTCATCGGCATCTTCCTGCACATAAGCGGCCTCACGACGCTTGCCATCGTCATGTACGCCGTTGTGGTGCTGTTCCAGGTGGTCACGCTGCCGGTTGAGTTCGACGCGTCGGGGCGCGCCATGAAGTACCTGCAAGGCGCCGGCGCCCCCGCCGCCGAGATGAGCGGCACGTCGAGCGTTCTGCGTGCCTGCGCCCTCACCTACGTTGCCGCGGCGCTCACGTCGATCCTGCAGCTTTTGTGGCTGCTCGGCTCGCGCGAAGAGTAGCGAAGACGCAGTAGGGCTTTACCATGCCGTACAGTCGCTCAACAAACGCGAGGCCCGAGCGCGAGGGCGCCCTTTCCGTTTCCGCCGCCATGGCGCTTGCCAAAGGCGCCCTTGAGGGGGTAACGGTGCGTCTTGTCGGCGAGGTTTCCGAGGTGTCGAACAAGGCGGGGTACAAAGCGGTGTACTTCACCGTGAAGGACCAAAGCGCCGCGCTTCCTTGCATGATGTGGAACAACCGCTACCGCTCGGCAGGGGTTGAGCTGCGCGTGGGCATGCTCGTTGAGCTTGCTGGTCGCTTCACGCTCTACGCCGCGAAGGGACGCATGAACTTCGACGTGTTCTCGGTGTCGCTCGCGGGGGAGGGCATGCTGCGCATGCAGGTGGCGAACCTTGCGCGCAAACTCGAGGCCGAAGGGCTCATGGCTCCCGAGCGCAAGCGAGCGCTGCCCGCTTACCCGCAGGTGATCGGCTTGGTCACCTCGCCTCGCGGCAAGGCGGTCCACGACGTGCTGCGCACGCTGCGCCGCCGCTACCCGTTGGCGCGCGTGGCGTTCGCGGGCGTGCCCGTCGAGGGGGCCGGCGCCGCTGCCGCCATGATAGAGGCCATGCAGCGCGTCGTCGTGGCGGGGGCGGAGGTCGTCTTGCTCGTGCGCGGGGGCGGGTCGTTCGAGGACTATATGCCTTTCAACGACGAGGCGTTGGTGCGCGCGGTGGCCGACATGCCCGTTCCCGTCGTCACGGGCATCGGGCACGAACCCGACACCTCGATCGCCGACATGGTGGCCGACGTGCGCGCCTCGACGCCGACGCACGCTGCAGAGGTCGTCACGCCGACGGCCGACAACGTTCGCGTTCGCTTGACGGCGATTGCGCGCTCGCTTGCCGCGTCGGAGCGCGCGCGGGTGTCGTCTGCGCGCTTGTCGGTCGAGCGCGCGGCCGCGCGGCCGCTGTTTCGCGAGCCGACGCGCCTGTTCGAGGGAGACGCGCAGTCGCTTGACGACTTGGCGGAGCGGTTGCGCTTTGCCCTGCCGCGCGCGCTCGAGGAGGACAAACGCTCGATCGAGAGGATCAAGGCTTCTTTGGCGACCAACTTGGCGCACCTTGCGCGGGCCGATGGGCAGCGCGTAGGCGCCCTCGATGCGCGTATGCGCTACGTGGGGTCGACGCTGCCCGAGCGCTTTTCGCGCGAGGTGTCGGTGTATGCCGCGCGCCTGCACGATCTTTCGCCGTTGGCAATACTGGCGCGCGGCTATGCCGTCGCGCGCGACGAGTCGAACGACGTGGTAAAGTCGGTTACCGCCGTAAGCCCCGAGGATCGGCTTTCGCTGATGCTTGCCGACGGCTTTTTGGATTGCAGGGTGGCCGGCGTCACGCGTGTTGATATGTCGGTTGAACCGTGGGAGGAATAGCAACATGACAGAAGAGATGAAACCCGTTGAGGAGCTGACGTTTCGCCAGGCCATGGCCGAGCTCGAAAGCATTGCGAGCGTGCTTGAGTCGAACACGCTTGAGCTCGAGGAGAGCCTTGTGCGCTACGAGCGCGGCGTGGCGCTGCTTGCGTCGCTCCAAAAGCGCCTGGGCGCCGCCGAGCAGCAGATCGACGTGCTCATGGGCGAGCTTGCGCCGGCGCCCGACGACGAAGTCCAAGACACGACGTTGTCTTAGGTTCTGCTTGCCCTAACGGGGCAACCTGGGGCACCGGAGAGCTTCTCGCTGACGTCTACGTTCGACCGGCGAGTTTTTACGCAAATATGTCAGGGTGAACGGGGGTGTGCCCTGTTCACGTCGAAAGGAGATTCACCATGAAAAAGGACGACTGCTTGTTTTGCAAGATCGTGGCGGGCGAGATTCCCTCCACGAAGGTGTACGAGGACGACCGCGTGCTGGCGTTCGAGGACGTGAGCCCCATGATGCCGGTGCACACCCTCGTCGTGCCCAAGAACCACTACGACAACATCGCCGACAGCATCCCCGACGACGAGATGGGACACCTGTTCAATGCCGCAGCCGAGGTGGCGCGCATCAAAGGCGTTGCCGAGAGCGGCTTTCGCGTGGTTGTCAACACCAACGACGACGCTTGTCAAACCGTGCACCATATCCATGTGCACGTGCTCGGCGGCGCTCAGATGAACGACGGCAACCCGTCGGTGAAGTAGCCCCGCAGCGGGGCGGCTCTCGCCACTCGCCGAAACAGGGCGCTGTACGGGGGAGGTTCGTCCGGCGTGCGATTTAGAATTGCATGATGCATCGTTTCGAAGAGGAGGCAGGACTTTGAACGTTCTCGTCATCAACGCCGGATCGTCTTCCCTGAAATATCAGCTTATTAACGTTGAGTCGCACACCGTTCTTGCCAAAGGCATATGCGAGCGCGTTGGCTCTGCCGAGGCGTTTCACAAGCACGGTATCGACGAGAACGAGATCGTTATCGACGCGAAGATGAGCGACCACAACGACGCCATGGCATTGGTGCTCGAGGCGCTCACCTCCGGGCCGACGAAGGCCATCGACTCGCTTGACGAGATCGACGCCGTCGGGCATCGCATTGTGCAGGGCGGGAAATACTTCGACCGCTCGGTGCTTATCGACGACGACGTGATTGCGAAGATCGACGAGTTGGCCGAGCTCGCGCCGCTTCACAACAAGGCGGCGCTCATGGGCATCAATGCTTGCCTCACGCATATGCCGGGAAAGCCCATGGTGGCGGTGTTCGACACGTCGTACTTTCAAACCATGCCGCCTAAGGCGTATATGTACCCGCTCCCTTACGAGCTTTACGAGAAGTACTCCATCCGCAAGTACGGCGCCCACGGCACCTCGCACCGCTACATCGCCGAGCGTGCGGCGGCGTTTCTCGACGAGCCGCTCGAAGACTTGAAGCTGATCACCTGTCACCTCGGCAACGGGTGCTCGATGTCGGCGATCGACCACGGCGTGGCGGTCGACACCTCGATGGGTTTGACGCCGCTCGACGGCCTTATGATGGGCACGCGCTGCGGTGCGGTCGACCCGGCCATCGTTCCGTTCATCATGGAGCACGAAAACCTCACGTCCGACGAGGTGAACGACCTGATGAACAAGAAGTCGGGGCTTTTGGGCATCTCGGGCGTGTCGAACGACCTGCGCAGCGTGCGCGAGGCGTCGGAAAACGGCAACGAGCGCGCCCAGTTGGCCTACGATATGTACTCGAACTCGGTGAAGAAGTACATCGGGCAATACATCGCCGTCATGGGAGGCGTCGACGCCATCGTGCTCACGGCGGGCGTGGGCGAGAACTGCGACAAGATGCGCCGCATGATCTTCGCCGGCCTGCAGCCGCTCGGCATCAAGCTCGACCTGAAGAAGAACAAGGAGCGCGGCTTCGAGCGCGAGATCTCGACCGACGACTCCGCCGTGCAGATCGTGATCATCCCCACCAACGAGGAATACATGATCGCCCGCGACACCTTCGAGATCCTTCACGAGAAGATGCTCGCGGAAGAGCTGGACATAATGTAGTGAGTTTCGCCCGCACCGTTGGAGCGGGCGAATAAAGTCTCTCAATCGCAACAAAAAGCGCGCCATTTTCCGGCGCGCTTTTTGTTGGCTATCGGCTCGGATTAGCGGTTTGCCTGCGCCTGTACGCAGGTGATGGCGATCACACCCACGATGTCCTCGGCGGTGCAGCCGCGCGAAAGGTCGTTCACGGGAGCGGCAATGCCTTGGGTGATCGGACCGTACGCCTCCGCCTTCGCCAGGCGCTGCACCAGCTTGTAGCCGATGTTGCCCGCGTCGAGGTCGGGGAATATCAGCACGTTCGCGCGCCCCGCGACGCTCGACTCGGGCGCCTTCGCCGCGCCGACGCTTTCCACGATGGCGGCGTCAAGCTGCAACTCGCCATCGAGCGCCAGCTCGGGTGCCAGCTCGCGCGCCATTTGTGTTGCCTGCACAACCTTTTCCGTGTCGCCGTTTTTCGCCGAGCCGTACGTGGAGTGGGAAAGCATCGCCACGCGGGGCTCGGTGCCGATGAGCGTGCGCCACGACTTCGCCGAGTTGACGGCGATGTGCGCCAGCTTCTCGGCGTCGGGCTGCACCTCAAGCCCGCAGTCGGAGAACAAAAACGTGCCCGACTCGCCCATGTCGCAGTCGGGCACCACCATCACGAAAAACGAGCTCACGAGCTTTACGCCCGGCGCCGTCTTGAGGATCTGAAGGCAGGGGCGAAGCACGTCGCCCGTGGCGTGGCGCGCTCCCGCCACCATGCCATTGGCAACGCCCGTCTTCACAAGCATTACGCCGAAGTAGAGCACATCGTCCATAAGTGAAAGCGCCTGATCGGGCGTCATGCCCTTCGCGCGGCGCAGCTCGAACAGCGTCTCAGCAAGACCTTCGCGCATCTCGGAGGTTTTCGGGTCGATCACGCGCGCGGCGTCGAGGTCGAAATCGGCGTTTCCGCGAATGGCCGCCTCGTCGCCCAAGATGATCAGGTCGGCCACGCCCAGCTTCAAAATCTTGTCGGCGGCGGCAAGCGTGCGCGGGTCGTCGCCCTCAGGCAAGACGATGGTTTGGCGGTCGGCCTTCGCACGCGCGAGCATGGTTTCCAGAAATGCGCTCATTCGAGGTGTCCTTTCTCATGGTCAAGCAACACGCCCATCATACGCGAGCTTCTGCGCGTTGAGCGCAAGCGCCCGCCGAAGCGGTTGATTTATTCGGTTTATATGGTGAAGCCGGCAAGGTGGGGGCGTTAGCGCAGGTTACGGGTAAAATACGGTTCGTATGAGTCGGCGTTGCGCGCCCCCGATCTCCCAAGGCTTTGCTTTGGTCGAGCGGGGCGGGCAGCGCCGCATTTTGCGGTTGTGAGGCGCCCGTCGGCGCCGGGCAGAAAGGACACGCACGTGGCTGTGCAATACTCCGACTTCACTGACATCGACATCAACGACTTCGACGCCGTCGTCGTGGGCTCAGGCTTTGCGGGTGCCGTGACGGCGCGCGAGATGGCCGAGCGCGCCGATATGCGCGTTCTCATCATCGAGAAGCGCGCACAGATCGGCGGCAATATGTACGACGAGTACGACGAGGCGGGCATTCTCGTGCATCGCTATGGCCCGCACATCTTCCACACCAACGACGGCCGCGCCTTCAACTACCTGCGCCAGTTCTCGGGCTGGATCGGCTATCAGCACAACGTGCTCGCCGACTGGTACGGCACCTACATGCCCGTGCCGTTCAACAAAAACTCGATGGAGATCGCGTTTGGCAAGGAGCGCGCGGAACACCTCATCGAGAAGCTGATCGACACCTTCGGAGACGAGCGCAAGGTGACGATCAACGAGCTGCGCGAGCAGGACGACCCCGACCTGCGCGAGATCGCCGACTTCGTGTACAAAAACGTGTTCCTCTACTACACGCAGAAACAGTGGGGCTTGACGCCTGAGGAGGTCGACCCGAGCGTGACCGCGCGCGTGCCGGTGTTCATCTCGCGCGACAACCGCTACTTCCAAGACCAATACCAGGGTATGCCGGTCAAAGGCTACACGGCGCTTTTCGAGGAGATGCTCAGCCACGACAACATCGAGGTGTGCCTGAACACCGACGCCACGAGCGTGTTCGACCTCGAGTTCGCCGACACCTCCGAAGACGCGCAGCTTTCCGCCATCAAGATCAAGGGTCAGGCGTTCGAGGGTCCCATCGTCTACACCGGCCCGCTCGACGAACTCTTCCTCGCGCGCTTCGGTCGCCTTCCGTACCGCAGCCTCGACTTCGTCTACGAGACGTACGACGAGGAGTACAAGCTGCCGTGCGGCACGGTGAACTTCACGGTGACCGAGGACTACACGCGCATCACCGAGTTCAAGCACATGACCGCGCAGAAGGCGCCGAGCACCACCATCATGAAGGAATATTCGCGCGCCTACACCGATCCCGAGACGCAGATTCCCTACTACGCCATCATCAACGACGAGAACAACGCCCACTACGAGCGCTATCGCCGCTTGACCGAGTCGCTGCCGAATTTCCATCCGTTGGGCCGTTTGGCGGAGTACCGCTACTACAACATGGACAAGATCGTGGGGCTCGCGCTCGACCTTGCGCGCGAGATCGTCGATGCCCACAACGCCGGCGCGGCGGGCGCATCCGAAAAGTAAGCGGGCATGAAAACCATCACGTTCGCGGTTCCTTGCTACAACTCCGCCGAGTACATGGACAAATGCATCGAGTCGCTTCTGGCGTGCGGCGACGACGTCGAGGTGTTGATCGTCGACGACGGCTCGACCAAAGACGACACGCCCGCGAAGGCCGACGAGTGGGAGCGCCGCTGCCCGGGCATTGTTCGCGCCATACACCAGGAAAACGGCGGGCACGGCGCTGCGGTGAACACGGGGCTTTCCAACGCGACGGGGCGCTACTTCAAGGTGGTCGACTCCGACGACTGGCTCGACGCGCAGGCGATGGAGCGCGTCATGCGCTACCTTCGCCTCCAAATGGAGCTCAAAGACCCCACCGACCTGGTGATCGCGAACTACGTGTACGAGAAGGTGTTCGAGGGCACGCGCACGGTCATGCGCTATAAAAATGTGTTCCCCGTCGAGCAGGAGTTCACGTGGGACGAGGTGGGAACGTTCAGCCCCTCGCAATACTTGCTCATGCACTCGGTCATCTATCGTACCGATCTTTTGCGTGACATGGGCCTTGAGCTGCCGCGCCACTGCTTCTACGTCGACAACATCTTCGTGTATGTGCCGCTGCCCCAGGTTCGCACCATGTACTACTTCGACGTCGATATGTATCGCTACTTTATCGGGCGCGAGGGGCAGTCGGTGAACGAGAGCGTCATGATGGGACGCATCGACCAGCAGCTGCGCATCACGCGCGTGATGATCGACGCGGTCGACGTGATGGGCATCGAGCAGAAGCGTCTGCGCCACTACATGGAGAACTACCTGGCCATGATGATGTGCATCTGCTCGGTGTTCCTGCGCATGCGTAACACACCTGTTGACGAGCAGAAGCGTGAGGACATTTGGAACTACCTGCGCGACGCCGACGCCGCGCTGTACCGCCGCATTCGTTCCAACGTGCTGAACGTGGGCACGAATCTGCCGACCGAGGTGGGCCGTCGCGCCGGCCTGGGCGGCTACCACATCGCGCAGAAGATCTTCAAGTTCAATTAGGGGGCCTCATGGAGCAACTCGTCCTTGCGCTCGACGCGGGAAACACCACGACGCGCTTCGGCGTGGCGCTCGCCGGCGAGCTGCTCGCTACATGGGAGGTTTCCACCGACCTGCGCGCAACGCCCGACGAGGCGACGATGGCGCTCGCGGGCTTTTTCGAGGCGCTTAAGTTTGGCCTTGCGCGCGTCGACGAGGCGGCGCTTGGGCGCGCGGCCGCGTCATGCGGTCGCGACGCGCATCGCCTGCGCCGCGTGCTTTCTGAGCCGGGCGTGCGCCCGGTCGACGGCATCGTGTCGTCGGTGGTGCCCGCCTTGACCGACGTGTGGGTTGGCGCTGCGGCGCGGTTGTGCGGGCGTCGCCCCTTGGTGGTGGGCCCGGGGCTCAAGACGGGCCTTAAGATGGCGTACAACAACCCCACCGAGGTCGGCGCCGATCGCGTGGCCGACATGGTGGCGCTGAAGGCGACCTATGGCGCGCCGAGCGTGGTGGTCGACTTGGGCACCACGACCAACATCGAGGTCTTGAACGAGAAAAGCGAGTTTGCGGGCGGCGTTTTGGCGCCCGGTCTGCGCCTTTCGGCCGAGGCGCTCGTTGCCGCCGCGGCGCGCTTGCCGATGGTCGACGTGCGCGCGCCGCAGTCGGTCATCGGGCGCAGCACGCGCGAGGCCATGCAGTCGGGCATCGTGTACGGGGAAGTGGCTCGCATCGACGGGTTGCTCGACATGGTGTTCGCCGAGATGGGCATCGAGCCGCGCGTGGTGCTTTCGGGCCACGACGCCGAGGTGATAGCCGCCCTCATGCGCCATGCTTCCACCGTCGACCAGACGCTGACCCTGCGCGGCCTGGTGCTTCTGCACGCGGCGAACAGGAAATAGCGCGCTGCGCGGGCGTTTGCGGGCTGCACGCAGGGGGGATTCCTTCCGCGCACCGCTCTCAACGGAACTTAACGCGATCTCGTCGTTTTCCGCACCAAATCCTATTTGTAGTCAGCGGGGTTTTTGGAGCTTGACCCCGTGGTGTTGCCTTCGTTGCGCAACTCGTGTCCGAAGCGCACCGCCGCCTCGCCGAACTTGTCCTTGAGCGCGTCGGTAGCCGCGATGAGGCTGCGGCGCTTGCCCTCGTCGGGAATAAGCGGGCCGTCGACCGGGTTTTCAAGCGGTGAGACGGCGTCCACGTCGAAAAGCGCCTCCTGCGTGACGCCGTCTTCCGCGAAGCCGCTTACCGCCACGCCGAGCAGACGCACTTTCATGCCGGGACTCCACAAGTCGTCGACGAGGCTCAATACGTACGGAGAGAACGCCATCTCGTCGTCGGAGGGGCGGGGGAGGCGCAGCTGGGCGGAGCGGGTCGTGCGGTTGTCATAGCGAACCTTGACCGCCACCGTGCGCCCGCGCAGGCCCTTGCGCCGCAGACGGCGCCCCACCTTGGCGCACAGCGTTTCGAGCGCGGCGTCGATGTCGGCGCGGTTGTCGAGGTCGCGGGCGAACGTGACCTCGTGCGACACCGACTTCACCTCGTCGTCGACCTCGACCGTCGCGGCGTCGCATCCCGCCGCGCGGTCGCGCATCATCTGCGCGTTCTTCCCGAAGATCTTGCGAAGGAGCCCCTCGTCGGCACGCGCCATGTCACCGAGCGTGCGCACGCCGTGGCTCACCAGGGCGCGCTCCGCCGCAGCTCCCACGCCGCTTAAGGTTCGCACGGGAAGCGGCGCCATGAACGCCGCCTCGCCGCCGGGGTACACCACGGTTAAGCCGCGCGGCTTGTCCATGTCGGAGGCCACCTTCGCCACCGACTTGCACGTTCCCACGCCGATCGAGCATGTCACGCCGAGCGCCGCCACGCGCTCCTGAATGCGGCTTGCCACCGCCACGGGGTGCTCGGTGTTCACGGCGGTTGGGGTGACGTCCATGAACGCCTCGTCGATGGAAACCTGTTGCACGTGCGGCGTCTCGTCGCGCAGGATGGCCATAACGGCGTTCGACACCTCGCGGTAGCGCCCGTAGTGCCCCTCGGTCCAGATGGCGTTGGGACACAGGTCGCGCGCGAGCGAGGCGGCCATCGCGCTGCGCACGCCGAACGAGCGTGCCTCGTAGGAGCAGGTGGAAACCACGCCGTGCGCGTCGGCGTTGCCGCCCACGATGACGGGTTTGCCGCGCCAGGCGGGGTGGTCAAGCTGCTCGACCGAGGCGAAGAACGCGTCGAGGTCGACCAAAAGAATGGCGCGCCCCTCCCACGGCTCAAGCGGCGTGTCGCTTATGACAGGGGGACAGGTCATTTGTCACATCTTCTTGCCTGAAGCAGCGCATGGCAAGGTAGCAGCAGGTCGTTTGCTGTGTTTTCGCACGCGCGCCGTGCCCGCTTTATCGCTTTAGCGTGACAAACGACCTGTCCCCCTGTCATGGTCGGTCGCTTCCGTCGTGCACTAGCGCCCGCTGGCGAGGAAGAACAGCGCCATCGTGCCAGGGCCGGAGTGCGCGCCGATCACCGGGTCGACGTAGTTGATCACGATGTCGCGCACGCCGAAGCGATCGCGAATTTGATCGGCCACGTACTCGGCGTCGGCCAGGCAGTCGCCGTGCGTGATGAACACCGTCTGCTCGTTGATGGGCTCATCTGCTGTGGCAGCCATGTGGTCGACCAGCGCGTTCAAAGACTTCTTGCGGCCGCGCACCTTCTCCAGCGGCACCAGATGCCCCTCGTCGTCCACGTGCATGACGGGTTTGATGTTCAAAAGCGTGCCCGCCCAGGCGCTCGTCTTCGATACGCGCCCGCCGCGGAACAAGAACATGAGGTCGTCGACGGTGAACCAGTGCGCCAGCTTCAGCTTGTTCGCCTCAAGCCAATCGCGCACCTCCTCGATGCTCGCGCCCGCGCGCGCCTTTTGCACGGCGTGCCACACCAAAAGCCCTTGACCGCCCGACGCCGCCAGCGTGTCGACGGCGAGCAGCGTGCGGTCGGGGTACTCGGGCGCCAGTTCGCGCATAAGCAGGCTCGTTGCCTCGTAGGTGCCCGAAAGGCCACTCGAAAAGCCGATGTAGAGGACGTCGCGCCCCGCGCCGAGCAGCTCGCGGAGGAGTAACTCGGTGTCGGCCATGTTGGGCAGGGAGGTGGTGAACACCTTTCCCTCGCGCATCATCGTGTAGAACTGCGACAAGTCGGTGACCTCGCCTTTAAGGTAGCTGCGGTATTCCTCTCCCTCCGACATGAACGTGAGCGGCAAGATGTGCAGTCCGAACTCCTCGATCATCTCTTCTTTGAGGTTGCAGCACGAGTCGGTGACGATCTCAAAATCCATGAAGTTGCTCCTTCGATGCGTGTTGTGGAATAAACATCATTTTACCGCTACCGCAGGCGAATTGCCCCACGCGTTACCCGACGATAACGCGAAGTTGACGGGTTAGGGGGCACGTCGAATGCGTTCAGGCAATTCGGCGGTCAAATAGTAAATATTCCTTAATTGGTATAATTAATTCGAGTCATATTGTATAATATTATACCGAATGCGGCACTATTTAACTGTATTAAGACGAATCGACGGAGGGTGCTCCCGTGTACACGACAAAGGAAGCAGCGGAACGCTTGGGCGTGAGCGTGCGTCGCGTGAACGCCTTGATAGCGTCCGGCGAGATCCAAGCGAAAAAGTTCGGGCGCGCGTGGATGATCGACGAGGCGTCCGTTTCCAAGCGATCCGAGGAAACTCACCGGGCAGGGCGGCCGAAGATGGGGGAGCGCCACGCTTCCAACCTGCAGCGCTATACGCTTATGAGCAAGAGACGCCCCGTGCTGAGCTTCGTGTACAACAAGCGCACG
>JAUNGO010000029.1:14216-29852 GCA_030524475.1 Eggerthellaceae bacterium
ATGTTGCCCCGCTTGAGGGTATTCGCTTCGCTCCGCTTGGCGTTGGACAACGGGGGAAGGCTCCCGACCGATACGACCTCGCCGCGTGGCTCGCGTCGCGCGTCATCCCCGACTTCCGTCCCAATGCCGTGCGCTTGCTGCGCGGGACGCGCTTCGCCTCGACGGCTGAGCTTATGTTCGACGGCTGGGGGCTCAGCCTGACGGACCCCTACTGGTTTCTTGCCGAAGGCGAGCACGCGTCGTGGGACGACCTTAATTACTACGAGAACGGCTACAGCCAAACCCTGGCCGATTTCATGCTTGACAACCCCCGTGCCGATTACGACACGGCATCCAGCGGCGCGTCAACTCGCTTTGCGCATACGCCCGACGCAACGACCGCAGGCGCGCTCGTAAAGGCATGGGTGCGCAAAAGCGGTGTCGACTACTTGCTGAAGGGAGGCGTGGGAGGCGAAAACCGCGAGCCGTACAACGAGGTTTTGGCAACGCGCTTGCTTTCGCGTCTTCTTGAACCGGGCGAGTACGTGGCTTACCGCCTAACCGAGCGTAGGGGACGCGTTTACTCGTCTTGCAAGGCCATGACGTCGTTGGATTGGGAACTCGTGTCCGCCGCCGACATCGCGACCGCCTTCGCCGTCTCGGAAGGACGCGACTTGCACCGAGGCTACCTGGCCGCACTCGGGGAGCTTGGCGTTGCGGGAGCGCAGCGCAGCATCGATAAAATGATCGTAGTCGACCACCTTATGGCAAACTTCGACCGCCACACGCATAATTTCGGCTTGCTGCGAAACACGGAAAACCCCGACGAGTTCCGCATGGCCCCACTGTTCGACAACGGCTGCGGCTTCTACAGCCGCGCGACGCTCGGCGAGCTGCGCATGGGGCGCTACTTCTGGGAATCGCACCCCTTCCGCGAGTACCCCTTGCAGCAATTGGCACTTGTGGAGGACGTAAGCTGGTTCGACCCGCGCGCGCTCGACGGGTTCGAGGACGATATTGCTGAGGTGCTCAGCGGCAACCCGCAGCTCAACGATGAGTTCATCGAGGGCGTGCAACGTCACACTCGCCGCCAAATCGAGGCCGTAACCGACCTCGCAGCCGAGCGAGGCCGTGTGTTCCCCGGGTTCTAGCGGCCGCGCGGCGCAGCAGAGAGGACAACGTACGACGCGTACGCAATAAGCTTCGCGCCCCTCTGTCTGCGTGGCGCAAACGGAGGGGCGCGAAAACGTGGAGAAGCTATTGCATCGCTTGCCTTGCTCGGCGAAGCGAGCGACGCACCGCTACGCCTTGACTTTAGCGGCAATCACGTCGGCTGCCTTGCGGCCGGAGTAAACGTTGTGCCCCATGGCGCCGCCGCCGAACGTGTAGAAGTTGCGGTACATCGAGCAGCCGTCCACGCCGATGGCGTACAGGCCGGGAATCGGGTTGCGCTCGATGTCGACGACCTCCATGTTGGACGACGTGTGGATGCCGCCCATGTACACGGTGATGCCCGTTTGGTACTTGCCGATGTAGAACGGCGCTTCAAGCTTCTGCAGGAACATGGGCGCCTTCCCGTAGCGCGTGTCGGCGGCGCTGTCGCACATCGCGTTGTAGTCGTTCACCGTCGCCTCGAGCGTCTGCGCGTCAAGCCCCATGCTCTCGGCGCACTCCGCCACCGTGTCGCATTTGAAGAACGTGCCGTCGCCCGCCGAAAGCGCAGCCTCCATGAGCTGGGACGCGGCGTCCCCGTACATAGCAAACTGCTCGTCCCACATGGCCTGGTCGAACATGACGTAGGAGGCGGCGTTGTTCATGGTGGCGAGGGGATGCCCCAGCGGGTCGCCCATCAGCGTGTAGTCCTCGTTCATGAAGCGCTTGGCGTCTTGGTTCACCTCAATGCGCTTCGCCATAAGGGGCAGGCCGAAGTTGCCGTTCACTGGGTCGTTCCAAACGCGCCCAGGAAACGCGGGGATGAGGTTTTGTCCCATGGGGGCGGAATCGAAGATGCCGTCCATGCCGCCGGCGGCAACCGCCATTTGGTAGCCGTCGCCCTGATTGGCGTCGACGCCGCACAGCGTCATGTTGTCGGCGTTCATGCCGGCCTTCTTCCACAACTTGGGGTTGCTGCCGAACCCGCCCGTGGCAAGCACGACCGCCGCCGCATTGATCTGCACGTTTCCCGCCTCCTCGCTGGTCGCGTACAAACCGGTGACCGCGCCGTCCTCGCCTTGAATGAGGGACGTTACCTCAGTGTTCAGCATGATCTCCGCGCCGAGCTCCTGCGCCGCCGCCGAAAGCGTGTCGGTCGCGATCTTGCCGCCGCCCTCGCCTGGGGCGAACATGAGCGGCGTGAGTTTAAAGAACGGCAGCGTAAGCCCGCCCGTCTCCATCGCCGTGAACTCCAAGCCGTAGCTTTTCATCCACTCGACGTATTCGGGCGACGCGTCGATCACGTCCCACCAGCGGTCGCCGTCGTTGCGGTATTGCCCGTGCTCGAGCTCTGCTTGCACATACTCGACGGGGCTGACCGTGCTCTCGATCCCGAGCCGCGCGTGCTCCGCATCGCCCATGGCGAACATCGTGTCGACGTTGTAGTTGGTGGCGCCGCCCGTCTTGCCGATCTTGTCGACAAGCGTCACGCGCAGGCCGTTCTCGGCCGCCTTCAGCATACAGCACGTTCCCGACATACCGCCGCCGACGATCACCACGTCGGTGTCGATCGTCTTGTCGATAGAGCCGGGCTTGGCATTGACCCATTGGGCCTCGCCGCCGCCCGCTTCCCCCTTGCCTGACGCGCTGGTAGCCGATTGCGGCGCGCAGCCCGCAAGCCCCAACGCAGCCAAGGCCCCGGTTGCGGCGGCGGCCCCGAGGAATCCTCGGCGTGTGATGCCGCCTGTTTCTGTGTTGCTAGTTCCCATGATGTTCCCTCCGTTTCGTGTGACACCATGGCACATATGGTACGGAGGAAAAACGCGTCGCAGCAATAGACAGATCACGGGGCAAAGGAGCGGGGAAGTGACACCTGGTGCGCGTGTGTCAAACTTGGCAAGGTCTCCCGCCTAAGACGGCATCCTGTATCTTCGCGTCAGCCTAGACGTTTCGGCGCTGAAGGACGTAGCCGTCCGTCGCCTCTTTCAGCTCATGGGGAATGCAGGAAACGATGAGGTCGCTCACCTTCTCGACGGTTTGGGCAAAGCCGCCCTCGATCCAGTCGGCGACGAGCATGAACCCAATGCGGCTCCATGCTCGCAGCTGGTAGTCCATGCGGTCGGTGAGCACAAACCCCGGCAACTGCTCAAGCGTGCTTTTCCAGCTGCGGTAAAACATGATGTCGAGCTGGGACGTCAGGCTGTTCAGGTCGCCGGAACCCTTCATGGCAAACGAGTAGAAGTCGCGGTTGTCGACCGTTTTGATGAGCATCCGCACGCCGCTTTCGCCCCACGTCAGGCCGTTGCCGATAGCACCCAGCAAATCCTCGCACAGCTGCATGTTGAACCATTGCATGGCGTCGTACTTGTCGATGAAGTGATGGTAGAACGTTTGGCGCGTAATGGCTATGTGCGCGCATATCTCGCTCACGGTCAGCTCGTCGATCGTCTTGTTTGAGCCGAGCTCCACCATAGCGCTGATAATGCGCATCTTCGTTTCGTAGCCCCTCGTTACCTCATGCAATGCGGTCATAGCGTGCCCTTCCCCTGACTTTTACACATGATAGCAGATGTCAACTTACGCCGACGCACGGCGGGAGGGCTGTCTATTGATGGCGTTTTCGCGCTCTTGGTATCGTTGAGGAAGCGAGCTGACCGACGGAGAAAGGGGAGGGTTCGCATGGAGAGCGGTACCGAGCGTCAAGAAGGCGCGCAGCCGAAGAAACGCGTAAAGGGAAAGAAGAAGCTTGTTGTTGCGGGGGTTTTGGTCGCGATCGTTGTCGTTGCGGGAGGCGGGCTTTTCGTTTGGCACGAGCAGCCGAGCTTCTGCGCGGCGATTTGCCATACGCCAATGGACGAATATCTCGTCACCTACGAGCAGACGGCGGGCGAGAGCGGGACGGACAAATACGGTGAGTCCGTTGCTGACACGTCGAGCATGCTGGCCGTCACGCACCGCGCATCGTCAAGCGAGGGCGGGGCGGACGCCGCCTGCCTCGACTGTCACGTGCCGACGATCGGCGAGCAGGTGTCGGAGGGGCTGAACTGGGTAAGCGGCAACTACGTATACCCGCTCGAGGAGCGAACGCTTTCCGATCTTGTGGCAGCCCGCGGCCTTGAAGACGAGGCGACGTTTTGCCTCAACGAAAGCTGCCATAACCTCACGCGCGACGACCTCGAGTCCCTTACCGCCGACATGAACCGCAACCCCCATTCGGCGTACCACGACACCCAGGAGTGCAGCGACTGCCACAAGGCTCATCGTGCAAGCGTGAACGACTGCGCAAGCTGTCACCCCGACGCTGACACGCCCGACAGCTGGGCGAAGCCCAACGCGTCGTCGCGCACCGGAGGCGCGCTCTAAGGAGACGAGCGCAAGCTAAGCGCCGCTTGCGCCGTTGATAGCATTTTAACCGAAGAGCCCGACGGGGGCTCAAGGAGAGAGGGAGGTTGTATGAAGACAAAAGATTCGACCACCTACAAGATCGTCGACTGGATGGGATTCGGCGTCGGGTCCATCGCGACGGCGGTCGACAGCACAGACGGCAGCGTGACGCGCATCCGCCCGCTGCACTTCGACGATCGGCACACGCCGGAGGAGCTCAACGAGTGGAAGGTCGAGGCGCGGGGGCACACGTTCAAGGTGGGCATGAGGTCGTACCCCTCGATGCTGTCGTACGCCTACAAAAAGCGCGTCGATTCCCCGAACCGCATTCCGTACCCGCTGCGTCGCGTCGACTGGGACCCGCAAGGCGAGCGAAACCCCCAAAACCGCGGCAAGAGCGGTTACGTGCGCATCAACTGGGACGAGGCGGCGCAGATCGTGGCCGACGAGATCGCGCGCATGAAGGACACCTACGGAACAACCGCCATATTCACCCAGGCCGACGGCCACGGCGAGCCTAAAACCATCGGCGGCGGGCACGGCTGCATGACGCGCCTTATGGACATCGTCGGTCCCTACACCCAGCAGGCGCGCCAGCCCGACAGCTGGGAAGGCTGGTACTGGGGTGCCAAGCATATGTGGGGCATGGAGCCGGTCGGGCGCAACGCGAACCAGACCAACCTGTTCAAGGACGTGTCTGAAAACGCCGACACCGTTCTTTTGTGGGGGTGCGACCCCGAGACGACCAACGAGGGCGTAGCAGGTCTGCTTCCGTGCCGTATGCTCAACTTCTGGAACGAGATCGGGATTCCCCTCATCGCCATCGCGCCCGATTTCAACTACGCCGCGGCAGCCCACGCCGACAAATGGTTCCCGGTGCTTCCCAACACCGACGCCGCCTTGCAGCTGGGCATCATTCACGTGTGGTTGACCGAAGGCACGTACGACCGCGAATACATCGACACGCACACCGTCGGCTTCGACTGGCTCGTGTCGCACGTGATGGGGCATGAGGACGGCATCGAGAAAACGCCCGCGTGGGCTGCGTCGAAGTGCGGCATTCCCGCTCGACGCATCAAGGCGCTTGCGCGCCATTGGGCGCGCCACAACGTGAGCATCTGCCACGGCGAGGGCGGCTCGATGATTCGCTCGGCCTATGCGCACGAGCCCGCGCGCCTGGAGGTGTGCCTTCTGGCCATGCAGGCGCTTGGGCACCCTGGCCGCAACGTCATCCATATGCAGTCGTGGAACCTGTACTTCATGTCTCACCTGAGTGCCGTTCCCACGTCTGACGTGGTGTTCTCCTTCGCCGCAAGTTTCACGGGCCACTACGTGAACGCGGCCACGATGAACAATTTCATCCCTCAGACGCTTGTTCCGGACGCCATTTTGGGCAACTACACCGAGGAAAACCCCCTTACATGGTACGGCAAGGTGATCTGCTCGCTCCCGCGGCAGGATCAATACACCCAATACAGCTACCCGGCGCCGGGCGCCAGCCGCATTCACATGATATGGACCGACACGCCTTGCTGGGAGACGTGCTGGAACGGCGGCTTCAAGATGCAGGACGCCTTGCGCAGCCCCGAGATCGAGTGCGTCGTGGTGCAACACCCCTGGTTCGAAAACGACGTGAACTTCGGCGACGTCATCTTGCCCATCTCCACCAAGCTTGAGCAAGACGACATCGAGCAAGGCCTCATGAGCGGCTCGTACGACGTGGCGTTAAACGCCCTTCCCGCATGCGAACCTTACGGCGAGTCGCTGAGCGACTTCGAGGCGGTTATGAAGGTTGCCGAGAAGATGGGGCTTGCCGACGCGCTCCTGACGAGCATTTGGGGCGATTGCTCCGACGCCGAGAAGATCAACGGCGTGCCGTACGAGAAGGCGAAGCGCTTCGCCTACGAGACGAGCGGGCTTATGTACGAGGGCGCGTCCATGAACCCCTTCGCCGCCCCCGAGGAAATCGCCGACGCTCCCGAGCCGACGCGACGCGCATGGGTTCCCGACTACGACGAGTTCGCGGAGGACGGCTGGCTCGCCGTGCCGTTTAGCAACAGCTGCGAGGAGCGCTCGGCCGGCCTTTACGATTTCTGGCGCGACCCGGAGGCGCACCCGCTCATGAGCGACACCGGGAAAATCGAGATCTACGCGAACGCGCTCGCCGAGCATTGGCCCGACGACACGGAGCGCAAGCCGTACCCCCGGTGGATCGAGCAGGGCGAGACGCACCCCGACGAGCGCTTGACCACCCCGCGCGGCGAGGAGTACCCCTTCCTCATGGTGAGCAACCACCCGCACTACCGCGAGCACGCCAACATGGACGACATCCCGTGGCTGCGCGAGGCGGGCGGCAAGGTGATCGGCCCCGACGGGTACGGCTACGAGCCCGCCTGGATCAACCCCGTCGACGCGGCGAAGCTGGGAATCGAAAGCGGCGACATCGTGCGCATATACAACGAGCGCGGCGGCGTTCTCGGAGGCGCCGTGGTGACGAACCGCATCTGCGAGCACGCGGTGCTGCAAGACCACGGCGCGCGCGTCGACACCGTTGTGGCGGGCGTGGGCGGCCTTGACCGCGGCGGCGCCAACAACCTCATCGCGCCGAGCGCCACGACCTCGAAAAACTGCGTCGGCGAGGTAACGAGCGGCTTCCTCGTGAACGTCGAGAAAGTCGACGTGTTCGAGCTGGCGAAACAGTATCCCGAGGCGTTTGGCCGCCCCTTCGACGAGGCGTACGGCCTGATCGCGAATCCGCATATCATTGAGGAGGCATAAACCTATGCGAAAGATATTTCTCGTTGACATCAACAAGTGCATCGGATGCCGAAGCTGCCAGGTTGCCTGCAAAGACGAGCACTGCGACAACGATTGGTCGCCCATAGCGAAGCCTCAGCCCCAGACCGGCCACTTTTGGCTCGAGCTGACGGAAAACGAGCGCGGACGCACTCCTTACGTGCGCGTCGACCATATGCCGAAGCTGTGCAACCACTGCGCCGACGCGCCGTGCATGGCCGCGGCGGCCGCAGCGGGAAAGTCCGACGCGGTTTATCGCCGGGACGACGGGCTGGTAGTCGTCGACCCCGAGAAGGCACAAGGGATGCGCACGTTGGTGGATGCGTGCCCCTACGGCGAAATCTTCTGGAACGAAAGCCTTGAGCTTCCGCAGAAGTGCACGGGCTGCGCCCATCTGCTCGATGACGGCTGGTCGGTGCCGCGATGCGTCGACGCCTGCCCGGCAGACGCCCTGCGCTTCGGCGACGAAAGCGAGTTCGCGGGCGAGCTGGCCGCGGCCGAGACGCTGCAGCCCGAGCTCGGTACGGGCGCGGCCGTGTATTACCTCAACATGCCCAAGCGCTTCGTGGCAGGCGAGGTGTACGACCCCGAAGAGGATGAGGTCGTTATCGGCGCCGACGTGGTGCTCCGAAACGTCGCGGGCAACACGGCGCGTACGCTTAAGACCGACGACTTCGGCGACTTCTGGTTCGACCAGATTCCCGCCGACGTCTACTCCGTCGACATCAAGGCATACGGCTTTGAGCCCGTGTCGCTTTCGACCGACACGACGACCGCCGACGCGGTTCTCGACTCGGTGGCGTTGAGGAAGATTCAGTAGCCGCAAAAACTCATCGGTAGGCTTTCCTTGGCCGGCGGCAGCGAATGGCGCTGTCGCCGGCCTTGCTTTTCGATGGCGAGATGCTTGACGGCAACTTGCAACCCCCAACCCAGCCCCGCGGCCGCTTCCGTGCTTTTCGCGGGCGATTTGGGGCTGGGCGTAGAAATAGCGCCCTCGTTGAAGTAAACTATCCAAGTTTATGACTTGCAGGACTTTCTCGAGAGTTGGAGTGCTTCGTGGCTAACAGCTATAAAGATACCATGAACCTTCCCCAGACCGACTTCCCGATGCGGGGCAACTTGCCCACCAACGAGCCGAAGCGTTTGGAGAAGTGGGCGGAACTCGACGTTTACCATCGCGTGCTGGAGAAGAACAAGGACGGCAAGCCCTTCGTGCTGCACGACGGCCCGCCGTATGCCAACGGACCTATCCACATCGGGCACGCCTTCAACAAGATCCTCAAGGACTTCGTGGTGAAAAGCCACGCCCAGCGCGGCTACTTCACGCCTTACGTCCCTGGCTGGGACTGCCACGGCCAGCCCATCGAGCACATGGTGGAAAAGACGCTCGGCCCCGAGAAGATGGCCGCCACGAGCCAGCCCGAGCTGCGCAAGCTTTGCCGCGCGTGGGCCGAGAAGTACGTGAACGTCCAGCGCGACGGCTTCAAGCGCTTGGGCGTGAACGCCGAGTGGGACAAGCCCTACCTCACCTTCACGCCGAACTTCGAGTCGGGCAACGTAGAGATCTTCAAGGAAATGTACCTCAAGGGCTCGGTGTACCGCGGGCGCAAGCCCATCCACTGGTGCAAGCGCTGCCACACCGCGCTCGCCGAGGCGGAAATCGAGTACTCAGACGAGGTGTCTCCCTCCATCTTCGTGCGCTTCAAGATGGACGCGATGCCGGGCGTATTCGAGGCGGCGGGCGCTCAAGGCGACGCCTACGTGCTCATCTGGACCACCACGCCCTGGACGTTGCCGGCGAACACCGCCGTGTCGCTGGCGCCCGATGCCGACTACTGCATGGTCAAGGCCGACGGCGCGAACATGATCATGGCACTTGAGCTGGTGGAGCAGGTGGCCGAGGTGGCCGGCTGGGAGACGTACGACCTCGTGCGCGACGGCGCGGGGGAGGTCGTTACCCTCAAGGGCAAGCAGATGTGCGGCCTCACCTACACCTGCCCCATCCGCCACGACCTCAAAGGATCGCTTATCTACGGCGACCACGTAACGCTTGACACGGGCACCGGCTGCGTACACACGGCGCCGGGACACGGCCAGGACGACTACCTGGTGGCGCTTGAGTTCGACGTGCCGCTGCTCATGCCGGTCGACGACAACGGATGCCTCACCGACGAGGCGGGCCCGTTCGCGGGGCTCGACACCGACGACGCCAACCCCGTCATCATCGAGTGGCTGCGCGAGCAGGGAACGCTTGTCGCCGAGCAGAAGATCAACCACTCCTACCCGCACTGCTGGCGCTGCCATGAGCCGGTGATCTTCCGCGCCACCGACCAATGGTTCGTGTCGATGGACAAAAACTCCCTGCGCGAGGATGCCCTGCGCGCCATCAACTCCGAGGTTCGCTGGGTGCCCGACTGGGCGAAAAACCGCATCGGGTCCATGGTTGCCGACCGCCCCGACTGGTGCATCTCGCGCCAGCGCAGCTGGGGCGTGCCCATCCCCGTGTTCAAGTGCGCGAAGTGCGGCGAGACGGTGGCGACGGCCGAGACGTTCGACGCGGTCATCGAGCTGTTCAACACGGAGGGCGCCGACGCGTGGTTCACGAAGGAGCCCAAGGAGTACCTGCCGCGCAACACGAAGTGCCCCCGCTGCGGTTGCACCGACGTGCTGCCCGAAAAGGACATCCTGGACGTGTGGTGGGAATCGGGCGTGAGCCACACGAGCGTGTGCAAGCACCGCGCCTCCGAGGGCCTCACGTTCCCCGCCGATATGTACCTGGAGGGCTCCGACCAGCATCGCGGCTGGTTCCAGTCTTCGCTGCTCACGAGCATCGGCGCCTACGACGTGCCGCCGTACAAAAGCGTCATGCACTGCGGCTTCACCGTGGACGAACAGGGGCGCAAGATGTCGAAGAGCCTCGGCAACGGCATCGACCCGGCCGAGGTGTGCGACAAGTACGGCGCCGACGTGCTGCGCCTGTGGGTGTCGAGCGTCGACTACTCGCAAGACGTATCGATCTCCGAGAACATCTTGAAGCAGGTCTCCGACGCCTACCGCCGCTTCCGCAACACGTTCCGCTTCCTGTTGGGGAACTTGAGCGACTTTTCCAACGAGCACATGGCGAACATGACGTGGGACGATCTCGAGCCCATCGACCAGTTCATGATGGCGAAGACCGCGGCGATGCTTGCCGAGGTGGAGGCGGGCTTTGAGGCGTACCGCTACAACAGCGTGTACCGCGCGACGTACGACTTCGTAAACGATTTGTCCGCCGTGTACATGGACGTGGCGAAAGACCGCCTGTACTCCGAGGCGCCGAACTCGCCGCGACGCCGCGCCGTGCAGGCCGTGCTCGCGAACATCCTTGAGGTCCTCGTGCGCGTGCTGGCACCCGTGCTGTCGTTTACGTGCGACGAGGTGTGGGAGTTCTGGCCGGAAGGCATGCGCTGGGACGGCCAGCCGGAAAGCGCACAGCTGGCAGGTTGGCCCGCGCGCGCCGACTTCGCGCCGGCGCTGCCCGACGAAGCGACCTGCGCCGAACTTCTGGGCGCGTGGGAGCAGATGTACGCGGTGCGCGACGCCGTGACTAAGGCGCTTGAGAAGGCGCGCGCCGAAAAGACCATCAACAAGAGCCAGGAGGCGCGCGTGGTGGTAACGCCGACTGCGGCTCTGGCTGAAGTGACGCGGCGCTTCGACGCGAGCGTGTTCGAGGAGCTCTTCATCGTGAGCGGCGTCAAGTTCGCGGAAGGCACGGCGGACGGCGACGAATGCGCGGTCGAGGTGCTGCCCGCCGAGGGCGAGAAGTGCCCGCGCTGCTGGAACTTCCGCACGCTGGGCGGCAACGCGGCGCACCCGCACGTGTGCGAGCGCTGCGGCGGCGCGCTCGACGCCATCGGATTTGTCGAGGCTGAGTAGCGCGTGGCGCGAAACGGCGAGAACAACAAAGCGTGCTCGGCAGGGACGTCTGTCGAGCACACTTTGCGCCCTGATGCCGCCCTCGCGGCGCGCCGCCGCCGCACGTGCAACATCGCGGTGTTCCTGGTTGTTGCGCTTGCATGGGTTCTCCTCGACGTTGCCACGAAGCGGCATTTCAACGCCTTTGTGCCCGGCGAGCTGGTGGGCGGCCCGTATGCGGGCATCTTCCAGCTGCGTCTCGTGCACAACACAGGGGCGGCGTGGGGTATCTTCGACGACGCCACGTTCGCGCTCGGCGTGTTTTCGTTGGTGGTGTGCGGCGTGGTTTTGGCGTACGCGCTCGCCTCGGCAAAGAGCTCGTCGCCTTTGTTGACGGGTGCCTTGGCGCTTGTGTTCGCGGGCGGCGTGGGCAACGCGCTCGACCGCTTCACGCTGGGCTACGTGGTCGACTTCATCGAGCCGGTGTTCATCGACTTTCCCGTGTTCAACGTGGCGGACATCGGCGTGACCTGCGGCATCGTTCTCGTGTTGGTTGCCTTGCTGTGGGAGTGGCGCCATGCGGAAGACACGGCGGGCAACGATTCGCGCGAAGGCGGTGAGCGCGCGTGAGCCGCTCGGTTTGCCACGTGGCGACGCAATCCGACGCGGGCAAGCGCCTCGACGCGCTTTTGGCGGAGCTTTCCCTGTACGCAAGCCGCTCGGCGGCGGTACGCGCCGTCGAGGAAGGGCGCGTGCTCGTGGGCGGCGCACAGGCGGCGAAGAAACACAA
The DNA here is from genome assembly GCA_030524475.1 of Eggerthellaceae bacterium. Taxonomy (GTDB): domain Bacteria; phylum Actinomycetota; class Coriobacteriia; order Coriobacteriales; family Eggerthellaceae; genus CAAEEV01. The sequence goes on from JAUNGO010000029.1 coordinate 26,212, forward strand.
GGTGAGCGCGGGCGAGGCGATCGTGTGCGAGCTCGACGAGGAGCCCGAGCAGTTGTCCGTGGGGCCTGAGCCCATCGACTTGGACATCCGCTTCGAGGACGACGACCTCATCGTGCTGTCGAAGCAGGTGGGGCTCGTGTGCCACCCGAGCGTCGACCACGCAAGCGGTACGCTCGTGAACGCGCTTTTGCACCACTGCGGGGCGGAGCATTTGTGCAACGTGCAGGGCGACGACGACCGCTTGGGCATCGTTCATCGCCTCGACCGCGACACGAGCGGCCTCATGCTGGCGGCGAAAAGCAACGCGGCAGGCTACGCGCTCATGGAAGACATTCGCCTGCGCGCGGTCGACCGCCACTACATCGCGCTCGTGCACGGCGTCATGGCGCACGACACGGGCATGATCGACGCGCCCATCGCGCGCGCCGCCGACGAACGCACGCGCATGGCGGTGCGCGATACGCCCTCGGCGCGCGAGGCCATCACCACGTTTCGCGTGCTGGAGCGCTTCGAGCACGCGCGCCGCGACGACGGCTACACGCTCATCGAATGCAAGCTGTTCACCGGGCGCACGCACCAAATCCGCGTTCATATGCAGTACACGCGCCACCCCATCGTGGGCGACCCGGTGTACACGGCGGGCGCCCCACGCGACGCGGCGGCGCAGCTCGGGCTTGAGCGGCAGTTCCTTCACTCCTTCCGCATCAAGTTTGCGCATCCTGTAACGGGCGAGGAGCTCTCCTTCGTCGACAACCTGCCGCGCGACTTGTCCGAGGCGCTCGAGAAGTTGACCCCTCGCAGCATGGGGCGCACGCTCGCGGGGGAGGAGGTCGCGGCGCTCATGGACGCTGCGCCTGTGCCTTCGATCGAGGGGAGCGTCTATGGGTTTTAAGCTGCGCGGAAGGCACGCGAAAGGCGGCGGGGACGCCGACACCGACCGCACAGGCGTGCTGCTCGTCAACACGGGAACGCCCGAGGCCCCTACGCCCCAAGCGGTCAAAAAGTACCTGTCCGAGTTTTTGATGGACCCGCGCATCGCGCCGATGAACCGCGTGGTCTGGTGGTTCATCCTTCATTTCGCTATTTTGCCGAAGCGCTCTCAGGCGAGCGCCGAAAAGTATCGCGCCATCTGGACCGATGAGGGCTCGCCCTTGCTCGCGACGCATGAGCGCCTGGCGGCGGGGCTTTCCGACTACTACCGCGCTCGCGGCAGCAACGTCGTCGTCCGCTTCGCCATGAGCTACAGCAAACCCACGATTTCAACGGCAATTGCCGAGCTTGCCGAGGAAGGCTGCACGTCGCTTGTGGTGCTGCCGCTTTACCCGCAAAGCGCGTTTTCGACCACGGGCGCGGTGAGCGACGGCGTGGCGCGCGCGGTGCGCAAGACCCGCTGGAAGGGGAGCGTCACCATCGTTGACAACTACCACGACGACCCCGACTACGTTCGTGCCATAGCCGCCTCCATTAAGCATGCGGGCTTCAACCCCGATTCCGACGACCGGCTCATGTTCTCGTTCCACTCCATTCCGCTGGTCGACATCGAGGCGGGCGACACCTACGAGCTCCAGGCGGGCGCCACGAGCTTGGCGGTGGCAAGCGAGCTCGGTCTTGACCGCCGACGCTGGACGGTGGGTTACCAATGCCGCTTCGACAAGGGACGCGCCTGGCTCTCGCCGTTCACGCGCACCACGCTCGACAGCTGGGCCGAGACGGGCGGCAACGAGCGCGTGTTTCTCGTGTGCCCGAACTTCGCGGTCGACTGCTTGGAAACCACATACGACATTGCGCACGAGATCGAGCCCGGCTACCGCGCGCGCAAGCGCGAGCACGACGGCGTCGAGCCTGCGCACGACGCGTTTACCTACGTACCGTGCCTCAACAAGAGCAAAGCCCACCTGCGCGTGCTCGCCCATGTTCTGAAACCCTATGTGGAAGGAGCCTTCGATGACGAAAACTGACCCGACCGTCCTCATTGGCGTTACGGGATGCATAGCCGCCTATAAGAGCTGCGAGATCGTGCGCGGCCTGCAAAAGGCGGGCGTGCGATGCAAGGTGGTCATGACCGAGCACGCCGCCGAGTTCGTCGGTCCCACGACGTTTCGCGCGCTCACGCACGAGCCGGTGGCGATGGGGCTTTTCGACGACCCGAGCGACCCCATTCACCACATCTCGCTCGCCCAGGAATGCGACGTGTTCCTGATCGCGCCGTGCACTGCCAACGTCATGGCGAAAGTGGCGCACGGCATCGCCGACGACCTTTTGACGACCACGGCGCTTGCCGCCACCGCCCCGCTTGTGCTGGCGCCGGCCATGAACGTGCATATGTACGAGGCGGCCGCAACGCAGGCGAACATGGGTGTGCTGCGCGAGCGCGGCGTGCGCTTCATCGAGGCCGGCGAGGGTTACCTGGCGTGCGGCGACGTGGGACGCGGACGCTTGGCCGACGTTGAGGCCATCGTGCGTCGAACGCTCGACGTTTTGGCGGAAATCGGCTGCGTTGTTGCAGGCGAGGAAAGCGCGACGACAGAGGCAGTGCGCCCTGGCGGCGCGCGCTTCGAGGACGCAGGGGCACAAGGCGACCTTGCGGGCAAGCGCGTCATGGTGACGGCAGGGCCGACCGTCGAGCCCATCGACGCGGTACGCTACATCTCGAACCACTCGAGCGGCAAGATGGGCTATGCGATTGCGCGGGCGGCAGCAGCGCGCGGAGCAGAGGTGACGCTCATTTCGGGCCCGGTGGCGCTCGATGCGCCTACAGGCGTGAACGTCGTACGCGTCCAGTCGGCGCGCGACATGCTCGCGGCGGCGCGCGAGCCGTTCGCCGCCTCCGACATCGCCGTCTTCTCGGCCGCCGTGGCGGACTTGCGTCCGGCGCATCCGGCCGACCGTAAGCTGAAGAAAGGTGCCGACGACGATGCGCTCTCAAGCATCGAGCTTGTTGAGAACCCCGACGTGCTGGCAACCCTGGCGGCGGGCAAGCGCGCGGGCCAGTGCGTCGTCGGGTTCGCCGCCGAGACGAACGACGTGCTTGACAACGCGCGCAAGAAACTTGTTTCGAAAGGCGCCGACGTCATTGTGGCGAACGAGGTGGGGGAAGGCCGCGCCTTCGGGACCGACGACAACAAGGCATGGCTCGTCGACGCGCAAGAGGAGTGCGAGTTGCCTCTTATGAGCAAAGACGCGCTTGCCGAGGCCATCCTCGACGACGTGCTGCGCCGGCTGTAGGGCTCGTGAGCGCGTGCCGCGACGTGCTGGATGCGCGTGACAAGGCACTCGTGTCTGCAAGAAATCGCGCACATTCGCGTGCCGTCGAGAAAGTTTGAAAAAGTCGAAATTGGCTCTTGAATCGACAGCGAAGTAACGGTACTATAATCAAGCTGTCTGAGCGAGGAGAGCTTCGCAAAGATACATATCGGGTGATGGCGCAGTTTGGTAGCGCACTTGACTGGGGGTCAAGGGGTCGCAGGTTCAAATCCTGTTCACCCGACCAGATTCTTCAAGAGCCGGCGTTTGTCGGCTCTTTTTTTGCTCAACCGCCTACAACGCCTGTTTTGAAGCCACGCTTCCCTTTTTGCGGCTTCAAAAGCGCCGTTGTAGGCGGTTTTGAGTCGACAACTGGCTTCAAATCGAGTGTTGTAGGC
>JAUNGO010000030.1 GCA_030524475.1 Eggerthellaceae bacterium
CCTCAGCCGCTTCAAGGCTGCGCTGCGCCGCGCGCTCGCGTTCTTCGGCGTCGTCCACCAGAGAGGTGACCTCCGCCGCCGCGTCGCGCGCCGCCAAGACGTCGTCCATGCGCGGCCCGTACGTGCGCATAAGCCCCTGCATGGCCGCCACGCGCTCTTGCGCCTCGGCAAGGCGGTCGTAGTCGCAGTCGATGCCGTCGCGGTAGTTGAGCGCCTCGCGCGACACGTCCTCAAGCACGTACCCCGCCTCGCGCAGCGATTGGGCAAGGCCGCCCAACTCCTCGTCGAAGCGCGCGCCCTCGTCGAGCGCCGCAATCGCCGCGTTCAACCCGTCGAGCGCACCCGCTTCGCCCGAGATTCCCTGGTACGCCCCGTCGGCTGCGCGCGCCAAGGCTTCGGCATGCTCGGCCCGGTCAAGGTAAGACACCAAGTTGTCGTACTCCTCGACCGAAGGGTTCACCGCGTCGATCTGGCGCAGCGTGAAGCGCGCCTCGTCGAGCTGCGCCGCCGACGACGTGCGGCCTTCGCGAATGCGCGCGAGTTCGCGCGCCGCTTGGCTTGCCGCGTCAAGCGCCCGCCCGTACTCCTCGCGCAGCGGTCGCACCTCGTCTGCCGCCCACGCGTCGAGCAGCTTCACGTGCGAGGCGGGCTTCGTGAGCTGTTGATGCTCGTGCTGGCCGCACAGATCGATGCTCGGCGCCACGAGGCCCGCCAGCTGCGACACGCTTGCCATCTCGCCGTTGACGCTCACGCGCGACCGCCCGTCAGCCGAAAGACGCCTTGTTGCGACAACCTCGCGCTCTCCTTCTTCCCCGTCGAGGAAAAAACGTCCGCTCACCTGCGCGTTGTCTGCCCCTTCGCGCACGATGCTTTTGTCGGCGCGCGCGCCCATCAAAAGCTTGCACGCCGTCAAAAGAGCCGTCTTGCCCGCTCCCGTCTCGCCCGTGAGCACGGTCAAGCCCTGCGAGGGGGCAACGCTCGCCTCACGGATCAAGGCGACGTTTCTCACGTTGATTTCGTCTATCATAAAAGTGCCCTTCGCGTCTGTCGTCTGCTCGGTCGCCCGTCGGCCCGTTTGCGCGCGACGCGCCTGTGCTATCGTCTCGCACGAACGTAACCGAAGCGAAAGGCAGGCTAGGCCCATGCGCGCCGTTGTCCAGCGAGTGTCGAAAGCAAGCGTCAGCGTTGACGGAGCAACTATCGGAGCTATCGACCAAGGATACCTCATTCTGCTCGGCGTCGGGCGCGCCGACACCGAGCAGGAGATCGAGCGCTTGTGGAGCAAGATCTACAAGATGCGCATCTTCGAGGACGAGAGCGGCAAAACGAACCTTTCGCTTGCCGACGTGGCCGGCGAGGTGCTCGTCGTGTCGCAGTTCACGCTGTACGCCAACTGCAAGCGCGGCAACCGCCCCTCGTTCACGCAAGCCGGCGCTCCCGACGAGGCGCGCTCGCTCTACGAGCTGTTCGTCGAGCGCGCCCGCCGCGACGTGGCACGCGTGGAAACCGGGTCGTTCGGCGCGATGATGGATGTGGCGCTCGTCAACGACGGGCCTTTCACCATCGTGCTCGACACCGACACGCTGTAGCCGCAGCGTTCGCGGCACAGACGCCGCGCCCAAGCAAAGCCACACACCGCCCGCCGCGCGCGCCCGCATCGCGCCCGCGCGACTTACGCACGCGCCCGCGCTCGCGCACATCGGCAGCTTGCTCCTAAAAGTCTACGAGTTCGAAGGTGACCCCCTTCGCTTTCTCCAAATGCTCAAACAGCGCCTCGGGCGTAAACACCGGCACCTTCGAGCGCAAAGGCGGCAGTTTTTTACGCGTAACCACGTAATCGGCCTTAACCTTGCGCACGCAGGCGTCGAGCACGCCTTCCTCGTACGTGCCGCCGTAAGACAGCGCCAAACGCACAACGTTGGCGTCGACCGAGCATATCTCGATATAGCTGAGCGTGTCGCCCAAGGCGCGGCGCACCGCCTCGTTCGGAAGCTGCTCGGACATCTCTTGCTCCATGAGGCGGTAAGCGTCGGGCGTTGCCCAAAGCTCTGCATAACCCACCAGCTGCATGGCGTTCAACTTGTTCCAGCAAACGAGCGATTCGCGGCGCTCGCCCACGAACTCCATGAGCACCGTCTCGTCGACCATGATGTGCATCGTCATGCCTAAACCCCCTCTCCCGCGTGCGCCGACCAAAAGTCGAGCGGCATCGGGCACGTCGAGCGGCGTAGGCGCAGGCGCAGCTTCGCCACCTGCTCGGGCGTAAGCGTGATGCAAACCGGCCCCTCGTCTTCATGCACTTGGGGCAACTTGCCGCTGTGCAGGTAATACTCGTATGCCGCGTTGACGAGCTCGGTCGGCGTCGATCCCGCCTCGCGAAGCATTGTGCCCACGCGCTCTTTCACCTCAACGGGAACGCGCGCGGTGACCATGGCGTCCATACAGCCCCTTTCTCATCGGGTTTCTCACTTGTATCGTACCATAGTATTACATACAAAGTTGTCTCGCAGCTTCAGGCTTCAACCCCCTACACCCTTCGGCTGCTGCCGTAGGCGGCGTTCTTGCGGTTGCCGAAAGCGCTGCCCTTGCGAGCGGTTTTCTTCAAGTCCTTGAGTACGTCCTCCTCACTTGACCCTTCCACGTTCGCGCGCAGCTTCACCACCTGGTCGCGCAGGCGTGCCGCCTCCTCGAAGTCCATGTTCGCAGACGCCGCCGCCATCTCGTCTTCCATCGACGAGATGATGCGCAGCACCTCTTCGCGCGAAAGCTCGGCCAACTCCTTGTTCACCTGCTCGGCGGACTTGCCGTCGACGTCTTCGGTCACAAAGCCCATGATGTCGTTGATGGCCTTGCGGATGGTCTGCGGCTCGATGCCGTGCTCCTCGTTGTAAGCCATTTGGATTTCGCGGCGACGGCGCGTCTCGTCGATGGCGCGCTTCATGGAGTCGGTGATGCGGTCGGCGTACATGATCACCTGGCCCGACACGTTGCGCGCCGCGCGACCGATGGTCTGGATGAGGGAGCGGTGGTTGCGCAGAAAACCCTCTTTGTCGGCGTCGAGGATGGCCACGAGCGACACCTCGGGCAGGTCGAGCCCCTCGCGCAGCAAGTTGATGCCCACCAGCACGTCGAACTCGCCGCGACGCAGGTCGCGCAGGATTTCCACGCGCTCCAACGTGGCGATGTCGGAATGCATATAGCGCGCCTTCACGCCTTGGTCGAGCAAATGGTCGGTCAAATCCTCCGCCATCTTCTTGGTAAGCGTGGTTATGAGCACGCGCTCGTCGCGGCCTGCGCGCTCTTTCGCCTCGTCGATGATGTCGTCGATTTGGCTGGCGCTCGTGCGCACCACGATTTCCGGGTCGAGCAAGCCCGTGGGGCGGATGATCTGCTCGACTTGGTTTTGCGTGACCTTCTCCTCGTAGTCGCCGGGCGTGGCCGACACGTAGATGAACTGCGGCACGCGCTGCTCGAACTCGTCGAAGCGCAAAGGCCGGTTGTCCAAGCAACTCGGCAGGCGAAAGCCATGCTCGGCCAGCGTGATCTTGCGCGAGCGGTCGCCCTCGTGCATGCCGCGCACCTGCGGCACCGTCACGTGGCTCTCGTCGATGATGCACAAAAAGTCGCGCGGGAAATAGTCGATGAGCGTGTAGGGCGGCTCGCCCGGCTCGCGCCCGTCCAAGTGGCGCGAGTAGTTCTCGATGCCGCTGCAAAAGCCCATGGTCTCGAGCATTTCCAGGTCGTAGTTCACGCGCATCTCAAGGCGCTGCGCCTCAAGCAGCTTGCCCTCGTCTTTGAACTGCTGCAAACGCTCGCGCAGCTCGTCGCGAATGGTTACCAGCGCGTGGTCGAGCTTCGGGCGCGCCGTCACGTAATGCGACGCCGGCCAGACGGGCAGCGCCTCGAACTCGGCCACCACCTCGCCCGTCACGTTGTCGACCTCGGCGATGCGCTCGATTTCGTCTCCCCAGAACTCCACGCGAATAGGGTTGTCGGCGTACGGCGGAAACACGTCGAGCGCGTCGCCCCGCACGCGAAACGTGCCGCGTTTGAGCTCGTAGTCGTTGCGGTCGTATTGGATGACGATCAAGTCGTGGATAACGTCGTCGCGCTCGGTTGCGCGCTCCTTGTCCAAAAACACCGCCATGCCCGCGTAGTCGGCGGGGCTGCCGATGCCGTATATGCAGCTGACGCTGGCAACCACCACGATGTCGCGCCTTGAGAGCAGGGCGCTCGTGGCGGCATGGCGCAGCTTCTCCACCTCCTCGTTGATGGAGGCGTCCTTCTCGATGAACGTGTCGGAGGAAGGCACGTACGCCTCGGGTTGGTAGTAGTCGTAGTACGATACGAAGTAAACCACGGCGTTGTTGGGGAAAAACTCCTTGAGCTCGGCGGCGAGCTGCGCGGCGAGCGTTTTGTTCGGCGCGAGCACGAGCGTGGGCTTTTGCACCGCCTCGATCACCTTCGCCATCGTGAACGTTTTGCCCGAGCCCGTCACGCCAAGCAAGTTTTGGTAGCGAAGCCCCTCTTCCACGCCGCGCGCCAACGCCGCGATGGCCTCGGGTTGGTCGCCCGCCGGCTCGTACGGCGACACCACGTGAAACGGCGTGTTGGACAGGCGCACCTCAGGCAGCTTGCCCTCCATCGACACGCCCTCCAAATTCGACAAATGCGCCATTGCAACCCCCGATCACGCCCTGCATAACCGCCGTTTTGCATAGCTCAGATTATGCGAGCCCGCACTACGTAGGCAACGTTTCTCTTTTGGTAAACATACGTTCTTGTTTTTGATGTCATACAGTCTAACATTTCCTCTTGACATAAACAAGTGTTCGTTGCAAAATTGCCGAAAAGAAAGTGGTATACTCTAGCGCCGCATCCTGAAGGCTCGAAAGAAAGAAGCGTTGTGAACACGTTGACCGCGAAACTGCCCGGTGTCGTCGTCTGCCTTGCCATTGCCCTGCCCTGCTGGCTTTTGGGCACGGCGTTTCCCGTCGTGGGCGGGCCGGTGTTCGCCATCTTAGTCGGAATGCTCATAGCGCTCGTTTGGAAAAAGCGCGGGCGTTTCCAACCTGGCGTCGCCTTCACGTCGAAGAAAATCCTGCAGCTGGCCGTCGTCGTTTTGGGCTTCGGCCTTAACCTCGCCGAGGTCGCGCGCGTGGGCGCCACGTCGCTGCCCATCATATGCTCAACCATCGCCACGGCGCTCATCTGCGCATACGCGCTCTACAAGGTGATGAAGATGCCGCCGCGCATATCCACGCTCATCGGCGTGGGCTCATCGATTTGCGGGGGCAGCGCCATTGCCGCCACCGCGCCCGTCATCAAGGCGAACGACGAGGAGGTGGCACAGGCCATATCGGTGATCTTTTTGTTCAACGTGGTGGCGGCGCTCGTGTTCCCCACATTGGGCACGGTACTCGGGCTTTCCAACGACGGCTTCGGGCTGTTCGCCGGCACCGCCGTGAACGACACGTCCTCGGTGACCGCCGCCGCTGCCGCGTGGGACGGCATGCACCCCGGCGCAAACGCGCTCGACTACGCCACCATCGTCAAGCTCACGCGCACGCTCGCCATCATACCCATCACGCTCGTGCTCGCATTCTGGCAGATGCGCACGGCACGGCGCACAGGCGACCAAGCACGCAACACGTTTTCGCTCAAGCGCGCGTTTCCGCTGTTCATCTTGTTTTTCCTGGCGGCGTCGCTTGCCACCACCGTAGCCGTGGCCGCAGGTGTGCCCGAAAGCGCCTTCTCGCCGCTAAAAACGCTGGCGAAGTTCCTCATCGTCATGGCAATGGCCGCCATCGGCCTTAACACCGACATCGTGAAGCTGGTCAAAACGGGCGGCAAGCCGCTGCTCATGGGGCTTATTTGCTGGATAGCCATAGCCGCCGTAAGCCTCGGGATGCAGCACGTGCTCGGATTGTGGTAAAAAATGCGCCGCTGCACGGAAAGGCAGCGGCGCATAAGCGACAGTTCGTTGAGAAGTTGGCTAGATCGTCTTTTTGTAGTCTTCCCACCAGGCGATCACTTCGTTGCGCAGCTCCTCGGGCGTGCCGTCGTTGTTGAACACCACATCGGACGCTTCGATGCGGTCGGCGTCGGTGATCTGGCGCGCAATGCGGCGGCGCACGTCGGCCTCGTCGAAGCCCGAGGCAACGGCGCGCTCGATGCGCATCTCAAGCGGCGCGAGCACGGCAATAACCACATCAGCCGACCACGCCAAAGACGTCATGCGGTTTTTGAACACCGAGTACTCCACCACTACAGCCTCGCAGCCCGCCGCCTCAAGCTCAGCCAGCTTGTCGGTGTAGAGCTCCTCGATGCGCGGCATGGTAATGCGGTTGAGCTTGCGCGTGTCGGCAGGGGTCAAAAACGCCTTGCCCGCCAAAACGGGACGCTCAACGTTGCCCTCCGCGTCCAAGATGTCCTCGCCGAACGTTTCCACCAACTCTTCTTTCACGGTGTCCCACAGCAAAACGTCGTGCCCCACTTTGTCGAGGTCGATGTACTCCAACCCCTGATCGGTCAGCGCGCGCCGAGCGGTAGACTTGCCTGCGCCCATTCCTCCGATGACGAACAGCTTTTTCACCTTGCTACCTCCTCGATCACGCCGCCGCCGAGCACGGTGGCACCTTGATAGAAAACCGCATGCTGACCCGGTGCGGTTGCCGGCTGCGGCGAGCACAAGTCGACACGCGCGCAGCAAACGTCCATAAACGTAATGATACACGGACATGGCTCGCTGCGGTAGCGAAGTTTCACCATGGCATCAAGAGAAGTGGCGTGCGGCTCGATTGCCTGCCAGTTGAGGCCTGAAACCACCACCGCGCGAATAAGGCTCTCGTCGGCCGTGCCGATGACGAGGGCGTTGTCGGAGACGCGCTTCTCAAGCACGTAATACGGCTCGGGCCCCGCCACGCCGATGCCTTTTCGCTGGCCGACGGTGTAGTCGGCAAGGCCGGTGTGCCGCCCGACCACGTTGCCCCGCGCGTCCACGATGTCGCCGGGCTCGCTTTCCACGCCGCGCTCGGCAAGAAGCTCGCGATAGCCGCGCGGCGCGAAGCATATGTCTTGGCTGTCGGGCGTGTCGGCAACGGCAAGCCCCAAGTCGGCCGCAATGGCACGCACCTCGAGCTTCGTCATGCCGCCAAGCGGAAGAACCAAGCGCGACAGCTGCTCCTGGGAAAGCTGGCTGAGCATATAGCTTTGGTCTTTGCGGTGGTCGAGCGCCTGCAGCACGGCGAAACGCCCCGTGTCCTGCATCTGCGCCACGCGCGCGTAATGTCCCGTCGCCACGCGTTCGCAGCCGTGCGCGGCGGCAGCCTCGAAAAGCGCAGGGAGCTTGGCGCGCGCGTTGCACCCCACGCACGGGCTCGGCGTCAACCCCGCCGCGTAGTCGCTCACAAACGGCGCCACCACGCAACGCTCAAACGCCTCGGCGCACTCGAACGCCACGTGCTCGACACCGAAGGCGTCGCACACCTCGCGCGCGCCCGCAACCGCCGCGCGAGCCGCCACGTTGTGCTGAAACACGCAGGTCACGCCAAGAACCTCGTAGCCGTGGCGCTGCAGCAACGCCACCGACACCGAACTGTCGACACCGCCGCTCATGCCCAGCGCCACGCGCTTACCCTCGCCCACGCTCAAAACTCCCTCCAAACGAAAAAGGGAGCGAGACGCATCGTCCCGCTCCCCTCATGCATTCATGCAAGACAAGAAGAAAACTACTCGGCCTTCTCCTCGGCGCCTTCGGCAGCCTCTGCCGGCTTCTCAGCCTTGTCGGCCTTCTTGGTGCGCTTGGCAGGCTTCTCCTCGGCCTGCACCGTCTCGTCGACCTCGATCTCGAAGCCGAGCTCCTCGGCGGCGGCCTTCATCGACAGGGAGATGCGACGACGCTCGGGATTGATCTCCATGACCTTGACCTTGACCTCCTGACCAGGCTTGACAACCTGAGCGGGGGTGTCGATGTGGCGACCGGCCATCTCGGAGATGTGCACCAGGCCCTCGATGGAGTTGCCCAGCTCGATGAACGCGCCGAAGGGCACGATCTTGGTAACCTTGCCGTCGACGATGGTGCCCACCGGGTACGCCTCGACGAGCTTGATCCACGGGTCGGGCGTGGTTTGCTTGAGGCCGAGCGAGATGCGCTCGCGCTGCAGGTCGACGTCGAGCACCTCAACCTCAACCTCGTCGCCCACCTTGACGACCTCGGACGGATGGTTGACGTGGTTCCAGGACAGCTCGGAGATGTGCACCAGGCCGTCGATGCCGCCGAGGTCGACGAACGCGCCGAAGTCGACGATCGAGGAGACGACGCCCTTGAGACGCATGCCCTTCGTGAGCTTGCCAAGGATCTCGGCGCGCTCGTTCTTGCGGCCCTCCTCAAGCAGCACGCGGCGGGACAGCACCACGTTGTTGCGGTTGCGGTCCATCTCGATGACGCGCGCCTCGATCTCGGTGTTGAGGTACATATCGAGGTCCTTCACGCGGCGAAGGTCGACCAACGACGCAGGAAGGAAGCCGCGCAGGCCAATATCGAGGATGAGGCCGCCCTTGACGACTTCGATGACCTCGCCCGTGACAACTTCGCCAGCCTTGAACTTCTCTTCGACGCTAATCCAAGCACGCTCGTACTCGGCGCGCTTCTTCGACAGAATCAGACGACCGTCCTTGTCTTCCTTCTGCAAGACCAGCGCCTCGATCTTGTCGCCCAAGCTCACGATGTCGGACGGATCGGCATCCTTGCGGATGGACAGCTCGCGCGACGGGATGACGCCCTCGCTCTTGAACCCGATGTCGACGAGCACCTCGTCATGCTCGAGCTTGACAACCACGCCGTCGACGAGATCGCCCTCGTCGAAGTCGGTCAGCGTGCCGTCGATCATCTCGTTCATCTGCTCGTCCGAGATGTCGGAAAAGTCGATGACGGACGTGTTCTTGATTTCGGTCAAAACGGACCCCTTTCGAACCTTCTAAATTCCGGGGACCCTTCGTCATGATTAATTGATACTTACCATGTTCGCATGCAAAAGCTGGCGATTTAAGCTGTACAACAAAACATGTCTCGGGGGCCAACAAATACCTTGCCTGCGTTTTTTCGCAAGCCTAATCATTGTATCACGCCTACGCGGGCGCTTCCTTGTGAATTTTACGCTTCCTGGGCCTCGCGCAGCGCACGGCACATCTGGTCGGCGCACGAGGTGGAACGCCGCCCGCACGTGTTGCCTGAGAGCAGCGCCACCACGTCGTCGACCTTCTGCCCTGCCACCAGCTTGGATATAGCCTTGAGGTTGCCGTCGCAACCGCCCGTGAACGCCACCGACTTCACCGTGTCGCCGTCAAGCTCCACGTCGATGCGCCGCGAGCACACGCCGCTGGGAGTGTAAGAGTACATGAAAAATCCTTCCTCGCTCATACGTTGCGCCGCTTATTGTGGCACAAACGCCGCGAGAGCACGGCAGGCGCTCGACCGTTTCCGCTGGATTGCCACAGAAGAAAAAGGGACAAGGGCCCGAAAGCCCTTGCCCCGTGCAAATATGGGGACGCAGCCCTGTTCACTGACCCATGCGCACGCGCACGCAGCAAACTTGCCGCAGGTCGAACGTAGACGTCAGCAACGGCGGAACGCACTACACCGCTTCGTCGCCCTTCTCGCCGGTGCGGATGCGGATGACCTGCTCGATCGGCGAGATAAAGATCTTGCCGTCGCCGACGTTGCCGGTGCGCGCCGCCTGCTGGATAACCTCAACGATGTGGTCGACCTGCGCGTCTTCCACCACGATCTCGAAGCGCACCTTCGGCACCATGTTCAGCAAAACCTCGGTGCCGCGGAAATACTCCTTCCAACCGTGCTGGTTGCCGCAGCCGTTCACCTGCGTGATCGTCATGCCCGACACGTCGGCCGCAAACAGGGCCTCTTTAAGCGCCTCAAGCTTCTCGGGACGCACGATGGCGATAACTCGTTTCATGATTCAACTCCTTCCCTGCTAGTCAAGGCCGATGTAGGCCGGGTACGCGCTCTCGCCGTGGGCCGCAACGTCGAGGCCTTGCGCCTCTTCGTCCTCGCTCACGCGCAGGCTGCCCTTGAAGCACGCCTTCACGATGAACCCGAGGATGACGTCGGCGATGCCCACAAACGCTATGGTAACGGCAATGCCGAGCACCTGGCTGATCAAAAGCGAGGGATCGCCGGTGTAAAGCAGCCCGCCGAAGTCGGTCCAGGAAAGCTCAGGCACGCAGAAGATGCCCGTGAGAATGCCGCCCACGACGCCGCCGACGCAGTGGCAGCCGAACGCGTCGAGCGCGTCGTCGTAGCCGATCTTCTTCTTGCAGAAGGAGATGGCGAAGTAGCAGATGGGCGACACGATAAGGCCCATGAGGATGGCAGCCCAAGGCTCCACGAAGCCGGCTGCCGGCGTGATGACGACCAAGCCGGCCACCAGGCCCGTCGCAGCGCCGACGAGCGTGGGCTTGCCCACCTTCACGCGCTCCACGATCATCCAGGACACGAGCGCCGCGCCGGAGGCGACCACCGTGTTCACCAGCGCCAGGCCGGCCACGCCGTCGGCTGCGAACTCAGAGCCCGCGTTGAAGCCGAACCAACCGAACCACAGAAGCGTTGCGCCCAGCGCCACGAACGGCACGTTGTGCGGGCGGTAGCTCATCATACCGAAGCCCTTGCGCTTGCCGGCGATGAGGCACAGGATCAGGCCCGTGAGACCCGAGGAGATGTGCACCACGTCGCCGCCGGCGAAGTCGAGCGCGCCGATCATGTCGCCGACGAAGGAACCTTCGCCGCCCCACACCATGTGGGCCAGCGGCGGGTAGACCACAACGGTCCACACGGCCAGAAACGCGCAGATGGCGCCGAACTTCATGCGGCCCGCCACGGCGCCCGTGATGATGGCCGTGGTGATCATGCAAAACGCCATCTGGAACACGATGTCGACGATGCCGGGGTAAACCGCGTCCTCGGGAACTGCTTCGGCTTCAGCCAGCATGCCCTGCACCGTGCCGAAAAGCCCAAGCTGATCAAAGCCCCCGAAGAAGGGGATCGACCCGTCGCCGCCGTAGGCGAACGACCATCCGCACACCGTCCACGTGATGCCGACGATGCCGATCACGGCGAAAACCATGATCATCGTGTTCACCACGTTTTTGCGGCGGCTCAAACCGCCGTAGAAAAACGCCAATCCTGGCGTCATGAGTAGGACGAGCATCGCGCATACTATCATGAAGCCCGTCGAGCCTGTGTCAAACATGGCCCTACCTCCTTGCAAATCGAACCTGCATTACCTTGCAACATCGATAATGCCTGATGATCTGCGCGAATAGGGCGTGATGCGCGAATGTTAACCGTCTCAAAAAACGATGTTAACACGCGGGAAGCGAAGGCGTTACAAAGCCGAAACGTTCGCTGGGCGCATGAACGCGCACAGTCGTGGGCGCAATTGACGGACGCACGGGCGGCGTGCAATTTGGAACGTCCCGACTGTGCCGACAATTTGGAACGTCGGAGCGTCTCAATTTCATATGCCCACGAGGGCTATAGCTCAAGCTCCTGGTAATCCTGCTCGCACGGGCTCCCGAAGCAGAGCAGCATGCGCCGACAACTCACGTCCATGATCAGGGAGAACACGGTTGCCATGCGCAAGCCTTCCGGCTTGGTCACATCGTCGTGGCGGCAAATGGCGCTCGGCCATTCCGCATGGTCACACAAAACGCGCTTCACGTCGGACGCATTGATCGGCCCGCTCACGCCGCGCAGCAGCTTTTCCGCGCGACCGCGACGTATGAACGTGTCGGGCACCTTGAACTTCAGCGTGTCACGCTCGCCGACGCGCGGCAGACGCGGACTCACGAAGTGGTTGGCATGAACGCACAGGCCATCAGTCGGGTAAAGCACGTCGAAGTCGTCGCCGTCAAGCTCGATGTCGACAACCTCGCCCGTCCCATGGGCGATCATGAAATTGGCACAGCACCCCAGCGGCATACGCGTGGCAGCGGCTATGGCATCGGCTATGGTGGCGCTTTCCAGCACGCCGCGCAGCGCGATGTGCAGCGGAAGCCCTTGCGGAACGCGGTCGGTCGACAGCGCGTTCAAGCACACGCCAACGCCTTCCGCGTTCATGCCCACCTTGCCGATGATGCCCGCCTCGGTGACCATCAACACGTCGGGCACGCCCTGTTGGCGAATGCGCAGCGCCACCATGGCATCGCGTTGCGTCGACTTCCAGTCCCAATTCTGCGCGAGCAGCACGTTGCCGCCCCGCGCGCGCTCGGCCGCCACGCCGATCGCCGTGCAGCCGCCGTCGGCCTTGTCGGCCTCGGCGCCCACGAACACCAACTCGCTGCGGCAGTTGAGCACAAGTATTTCCTCGAACGCCACCCCCGCCCCCTCGGCGAGGCCGCGCATCTCCTCGACGTAGCGCGGTTCGTACGCCTCGATGGAAGAGAGCCACCGCCCGGCAAGCTCGCACGCGCGCGCCCATTCAAGCCCCGCGTAATCGGCGAACATATGCCGATAGCAGCTCAAGCTTGCCGCCACCTGAGCACGAAAAGCACTGCCATGAGCAAATCCTATCTCGTACGGCGTGCCCGAAAGTTCCGCGAATGGAATTCCCATGCCGTGCTCCTTCCTCTGTTCCACGGTTACGCGGTTGGCACAATTCGTGTGCGATCAGCGTGCAATTTGGAACGTCCCGACTGTACGTCGAGCTTTACGCCTGCGGCTTGCGCGTGCCCAAAAGCTCGCCTAAGGTGGCGAAGTCGTTTTCCAGCGCCTCGCGCTTGCTGCCGTCGTAAAGCGCGGCGGCGGGGTGGAAGATGGGGAACACCTTGAAGCGGCCCGCCTGTTGCAGCGTGCCGTGCAGCCGCGTGATGCCCACCTCGGTTTTCAGGATGAACTTCGTGGAGAAGTTGCCCAGCGTAACGATGAACTCGGGATCGATGGTACGCGTCTGCTCGCGCAGAAACGGCGTGCACAGCTCGATTTCCTCGGGACGCGGGTCGCGGTTTCCGGGCGGGCGGCACTTCAACACGTTCGCGATGAACACGTCCTCGCGCGTGAGGCCCGCAATGCCCAACAACTCGTTGAGGTACTTCCCCGCCGCGCCCACGAACGGCTCGCCCTGCAAGTCCTCGTTTTTGCCCGGTGCCTCGCCCACGATGAGCACGCGCGCGTCGGCGTTGCCCACGCCGAACACCGTCTGCGTGCGCCCGTCGGCCAGCGGGCATTTGTGGCACGCCTCGACCGCCGCGCGAATCTCGTCAAGCGGAATATGCGGCTTGGGAATTCCCATACCATTCCTTTCTTTTTACTATTAAATATTTCCCTCACTGGTCGTTCGTAACGTCAGCGAGGTTTCGACAGGTGCCTGTAATTGCCCCGCCTTTGGGCCAAGTTGGCTTAGGCCAACGCCGAGCCCAAAACAAGGGGCAAAGACAGGTGCATGTCGGAACCGCAGCGTCGGCGCGTATATATCGATTCATCGATATATACGCGGAAGGCGAGAACACCCGAAGCCGATCGCGATTTCGTGTTGGATGGTGCCCAGCTTCTCCGCCATCTCGTCGATGGTCACCACGGCGTCGCCCGCCGCGCCCACGATGAGCACCTCATCGCCGATCTGCGGGTCGAGGCGGCGGCGCGTGCCGTAGGTGCGCAGGTCGACCTCGAACATGCACTGGTCCATGCAAATGTTGCCCACCTGCCGCAGCGCACGGCCCTCCACGATGAAGTTGGTGTTCCCCGAAAGCCCGCGGCGCAAACCGTCGGCATACCCGATGGGCACCGTGCAGATCTTCACCGAGCCGGGGCTGCGGTAGTTCATGCCGTAGCTCACGCCCTCGCTCATGGGCACGAGCTTCGTGTCGGTGATGCGCGCGTGCACGCTCATGGCGGGGCGCAGGTCGATCATCGTGTACGTTTCAGGGCACGGGTGGAAACCGTACAGCGAGATGCCCAAACGCACCATGTCGAAGTGCACGTCGGGATAGCGAATGGCCGCCGCCGAGTTTGCCGCGTGCACGATGCCAGGGTTGATGCCCGCCGAGCGCAACGCGGCAATGGCCTCGAGAAAGCGCTTCGCCTGAATTTGGAAGTCGAGCGTCTCCGCGCAGTCGGCGGTGGCGAAGTGCGTGAACGTTCCCACCAAATCGAGCGCGCGGTGAAAACCCACCTGGTGCATAAACGACACCACCTCGTCGTGGCGCACGCCGATGCGGTTCATGCCCGTGTTCACCTTGAGGTGGAACGGCGCACGCAGCCCCAGCGAATCGGCGGCCTCGGCATATTGAATGGCGAACTCGGCCGTGTACACGCTCGGCATGATCTTGTACGCCAAAAGCAGCGGAATGGAGGTAATGGGAGGCTCGCCGAGCACGAGGATCGGGGCGTTCACCAACCCCTCGCGCAGCTCGACGGCTTCATCGACCGTCGCCACGCCGAGGTATTCCGCGCCCGAGTTCAGCGCCGTCTTCGCACAGCGCACGGCGCCGTGCCCGTAGGCGTCGGCCTTCACCACCGCCATGAGCCGGCACCCGCGCGGCAGGCGGCTTTTCACCGCCATTGCGTTGTGGCGGATGGCGGAAAGGTCGATTTCCACCCACGACCAGCGGCGATCGACCTCGGGCAGCAGGCGCAGCTTGTCGGGGTCGAAGCCGGGAGCAGCGTCCGCTGCGCTTGGGTCGGCGGCGCGCAAGAACTTCGCCAGGCTCTTCGACACCACCGGCGTGGCAGTAGGCTGCTTCCACATATCGGCCGCCTGCTCGACGGTGGCGCTTGCAGCGGCAGACGGTCGCGCAGACGGCGCGGAAGCGTAGGTGCGCGCAGACGCCTCCTGCGCGCGGATCGCATCACCTGCAGAAACAAAATCGGGGTCACGGCGCGGCACGCCGGTGAACCCGTTGGGAATATCGCTCATGTTCATGGCCTCACAGCAGTTGGGATTGCAACGTAGGAAGTATAGCACTCGCGCGCAACCCCCCAGGGATGCGCGCGAGTTAAGGAGCGAACGCAGGGCGGGCAAGTTGAGAGAGCCCGATCCCGTCCCTCCCGCTGCGAGCCGGTTTTTAGTGCCCGCCGCCGGCCGTCATCTTCACCGCGTGGGGCAAAACGCCCACGACGGCCTCCCAGTTCTCGGTGGCGGCCTTCGTGGAACCCGGCAGGTTGATCACGAGCGTGGTGCCGCGCTGCATGCACACCGCGCGCGAGAGCATGGCGTGCGGTGTGATCTGCAGGCTGTGGGCGCGCATGGCCTCAGCGATGCCGGGGACGTTGCGCTCGCACACGTCTTGCGTGGCCTCGGGCGTCACGTCGCGCATCGAAAGCCCACTGCCGCCGCAGGTGAGCACCACGTCAACTTTGAGGTCGTCGGCGCAGTGCTTGATGGCCTGCGCGATGTGCGGGCGCTCGTCGCGCACGAGCGTGTGCGTGCGGCACACCCACCCCTGCTCGGCGATCAGCTTCTCAAGCGCGTCGCCCGCGAAGTCTTGGCTCAAGTCGCGCGAGTCCGAGCACGTGACGATGCCGAACGTGATGGGCGTGGGAGTTTCCTCGGTCATGGCAAGTTCCTTTCAGTCGAAGTTGATGTAGATCAAACTCTTGTGTCATCGGAAGGCGGGGGCCGGAGGGCTCGCCGCCGCTTCTGCAGCGACTGCGACAGTCCGGTGGACTGTCGCACCAAGCGAAGCGCCGTAGGCGGCGAGGTCTTCGGCCCCCGCCTTCCGCGTCGAGCCAAGAGTATGACAAACGACCTGTCCCTTTGTCACAGTCGCAGGGCGGCAAGGGCATGGCCCTTGCCCTACGGTTAAATCACCACTTCCTCGGGCACGTCCAAGATGATGCACTCCACCTCGTCGCCCGCAGATTTCGACTCCAGCCCCTCGGGCATAACGGCCATGCAGTTGCTCTTCTGGATGACGCCGAACAGCCCCGAGCTTTGGTTCTTCGCGGGCGTCACTACGTAGGCGCCGCCAGCGTCCTTCGTCAGCGTGGAGCGCAAAAGGATGCGGCGCGGGTCCTTCTTGCGCACGTCATGCGCCAACTTCGCCATCACGTGCGGATGCTCGAAGCACGTGTAGCCCTGCATCTTGCGCAGCGCCGGGCGAATGATCAGCTCGAAGCCGCAGTACGCCGCCGCCGGGTTGCCGGGCAGGCCGAACACGGGCACACCTTCCACCAGGCCGAACGTTTGGGCCTTGCCGGGGCGCATGTTCACCGCAGTCATGTAGAGGTCGCCTAACTTGTCGACCACCGGCTTGATGAAGTCGAAATCGCCGTTGGCAGCGCCGCCGGTGGTCACCACGAAGTCGTATTCCTTGACAGCCGCCGAAACCGCCGCCGCGAGCGCGTCGTAGGTGTCCTCGACGATGGGCAAAATGGCGGGCGCAGCCCCCGCTTGCAGCGCGCACGCCGCCATCGCGTAGCTGTTCGAGTTGCGGATCTTGCCCGCCGCAGGCACCTCGCTAGGATCGACCAGCTCGCTGCCCGTGGCGATGATCGCCACCTTCGGGCGCGCGTAGGTGGGAATCTCAAGCACGCCGCAGCCCGCCAAAAAGCCCACGCCCGCGCTGCCGATAACCTCGCCGGCGTTCACGACAACCTCGCCGGCGCGCGCCTCTTCGCCCGCCTCGCGAATGTTCGAGCGCGCGTTCGTCGGCGCGGAGAACGACACCACCGAGCCTGGCTTGCCGTCGCCCTCGACCACGCCCACGATCTCGTACTTCACCACGGCGTCGGCGTCGGTCGGCAGCTGCGCGCCGGTCATGATGCGCACGCACTCGCCGTGCGCGATGGCCCCTTCGTACACGCTGCCCGCGCCGATTTCCGCAATCACCTTAAGCGTTACAGGCGCGTCGTCCGTTGCCGCGGCGATGTCGGCCGCGTGCAGCGCGAAGCCGTCCATCGCCGCGTGCGCGAACGGCGCCACGTCGATGTCGCTGCGCAGGTCCTCGGCCGCCACGCGTCCGATGGCGTCAAGCAGCCCCACGCGCTCGACAGGCGTCGGCGCAACGTGCGAAAGCACCAGGTCAACCGCTTCCTCAAGCGAAATCATCTCAGACATAGGTCCCCTTTCACAACAAGCGCGCCGCAGTAGGGGCGACGCGCCGCAATAACCTGATGCCTATTATAGCGCGGAAAGAATATGCGGAAAGGAGGAATCTCGCCCCCCGTGTTCACCCCCGCCCAAATGCATGGAAACCCGCCGCGAGGGCGGGTTTCCGGGAAACAGCGCGCACGGCGCGCCCAAGCAAAGGGCGCGTGTGGGCGCAACACTTAGCGGTTGATGTTGTAGAACGCGTTCATACCGGCGTAGACGGCCTGCGAGTCGAGCATCTCCTCGATGCGCAGCAGCTGGTTGTACTTCGCCACGCGGTCGCTTCGGCAAGGAGCGCCCGTCTTGATCTGGCCGGTGTTGCACGCCACGGACAGATCGGCGATGGTGGTGTCTTCCGTCTCGCCGGAGCGGTGGCTCATCACGCACGCATAGCCCGCTTGCTTCGCCATCTCGATGGCCTCGAGCGTTTCGGTGAGCGAGCCGATCTGGTTCACCTTGATGAGGATGGCGTTCGCGCAACCCATCTCGATGCCCTTCGCCAGACGCTCGGAGTTGGTGACGAACAAATCGTCGCCCACCAGCTGGACCTTGTCGCCGATGCGGTCGGTGAGCATCTTCCAGCCGTCCCAGTCCTCCTCGGCCATGCCGTCCTCGATGGAGATGATCGGGTACTTCTCGACCAGCGCCTCCCAGTAGTCCACCATCTCGGCGCTCGTGAGCTCGCGGCCCTCGCCGGCCAGCACGTACTTGCCGGTTTCCGCGTTGTAGAACTCGGTCGAGGCCGGGTCCATGGCGAACATGATGTCGCTTCCGGGCTTGTAGCCAGCCGCCTCGCACGCACGCACGATGTATTGCAGCGGCTCCTCGTTCGTGGTGAAGTTCGGCGCGAAGCCGCCCTCGTCGCCCACGCCGCCGCCGAGGCCCGCGTCGTGCAGCACCTTCTTCAGCGTGTGGTAGATCTCGGCGCACCAGCGCAGCGCCTCGGCGAACGTGGTGGCGCCCACGGGCATGATCATGAACTCCTGGAAGTCGACGTTGTTGTCGGCGTGCACGCCGCCGTTCAAGATGTTCATCATCGGCGTGGGAAGGATGTGCGCGTTCACGCCGCCCACGTATTTGTACAGCGGCAGGCCCGCCGACTCGGCCGCCGCGTGCGCCACGGCCAGGCTTGCGCCCAGAATAGCGTTCGCACCGAGCGCG
Source organism: Eggerthellaceae bacterium (assembly GCA_030524475.1). Taxonomy (GTDB): domain Bacteria; phylum Actinomycetota; class Coriobacteriia; order Coriobacteriales; family Eggerthellaceae; genus CAAEEV01. Next base: position 18,267 of record JAUNGO010000030.1, read on the forward strand.
CCTTTGTTGTCGGTGCCGTCGATCTCGATCATGGCGTCGTCGATGGCGCGCTGATCGTCGGCCTCAAGGCCGAGCAGCGCCTCGGCGATTTCCTCGTTCACGTGCGCCACGGCGTCTTGCGTGCCCTTGCCCATGTAGCGATGCTTGTCGCAGTCGCGCAGCTCAACGGCCTCAAACGCGCCCGTCGAGGCACCCGAGGGCACCGCCGCGCGCCCGAACGCGCCGTCGTCGAGGACGACCTCGACCTCAACCGTGGGGTTGCCGCGCGAATCGAGAATCTCGCGCCCGTACACGTCAATGATGACGCTCATGTATGCCTCCTAGCAAACAAGTGAAGTGCTTCCTGCATGAAAGATCATAGCACGCCGCGCCTTACAGCGCGGCGGCGATTGCGGCGAGGAGGACGCAGCCCGCGACGAGCGTCGCCGCCGAACGAGGCGTCATGCGGCGTGTGCGCAAAGACGTGCGCGAAACGGGCGCGCCGTAGCAGCGGGCGTCCATCGCCTGCGCCAGCGCGTCGGCGCGCCGGAACAGCCCCACGAACACGGGGACGAACACGGCCGACCACGCGCGCAAACGCTCGATGAGGCCGCCGCCAGCAAGCTTCGATGCGCGCGCCAGCTGGGCGTTGCGCACGCGCGAAAGCTCGTCGGCCGTCACGGGGATGAAGCGCAGCGCCACCGAGAACACCATGGCCGCGTCGTCGACGGGCACGCGAAAACGCCGCAGCGGGCGCAAAAACGAGCCGAGCGCGTCGGCGAGCGCAGATGATGCAGTTGTGAGGCTGACGGCGAAGCTCGCGAACACCAACAACACGATGCGCGCGCCGTTCATGCAGCCGCGGAAAAAGCCGCCCGCGTCGAACGCGACGCCTTCGCCGCCCGCATAAACAAGCGAGCCGAACAGCACGGCGAACGCCGCCAGCACGTAGGCGGGAGCGCCGAGCGTAAGCACGCGGCGCGCCGAGACGCGCCCCGCCGCGAGGGCCGCCGCGACGAGCGCCGCCATGCACGCCATGCCCGCCGCCGTGTCGACGAAGAACAGCGCCGCCGAGTAGGCGAACAGCAGCAGCACCTTCACGCGCGCGTCGAGAGAGCGGGCGGGCGCTGGTGAGGGTGCGGGCGCGGCGGGTGCGACAGCGGGCGCGGGCGCGGCGGGCGCGGCAGCGGGCACGGGTGCGGCAACGGATGCGGATGTGACAGCGGGCGCGGCGGCATCGTCTTCGGCGATATGGAGCGGTTCCGGGTTCATGCGAGCAGTATGACATATTTACCGAGCGCGGGGCGAACGAGAGGCGCCGCCAACGCAAAAGGTCGCCAGCGCCAGGGGACGTCGCCAGCGCCAGGGGCGTCACTGGCACTCGAGCACACCACCAGCGCAAGGAAACGCCGCCCGCCGCAGCCTCCCCTTCGCCGCCCTCCCCTTCGCCTACAATAAAGCCAACGACGCGCGCCCCCATCGCAGAGCGGCGCGCCCTTTCTTTCCCGCGCCCCAAGGAGGCATGTGTGACCACAAGCGACATTCGATACCTCAAGCTGCTTTCCCGCTCCTTCCCCTCCGTCGCGAAGGCGTCGGCCGAGATCATCAACTTGAGCGCCATTTTGAACCTGCCCAAGGGCACCGAGTTTTTCGCCTCCGACATCCACGGCGAGTACGAGGCGTTCTCGCACATCCTGAAGAACGGCTCGGGTTCGGTGCGCATGAAGATCGACGACGCGTTCGGCGACACCTTGACGCCCGCCGAGAAGCGCTCGCTTGCCACGCTCATCTATTACCCGCGCGAGAAAATGGCGATCGACCTTCCGCGCGCCGACGACGAGCGCGCTTGGTACACCACCGCCATCACGCGGCTGGTGGCGGTGTGCAAGCAGGCGTCGGGGAAGTACACCCGCTCGAAGGTGCGGCGCGCGATCCCTGCCGACTTCGCCTACATCATCGAAGAACTTATGACCGAGAACAACCACGCCGTCAACAAGCGCGACTACTACGCCGCCATCGTGGGCGCGGTGATCGAGACGGGGCGCGCCGCCGCGCTCGTCGAGGCGTTGTGCCTGCTCACGCAGCGTTTGGCGATCGATCACCTGCACATCGTCGGCGACATTTACGACCGTGGCCCTGAGCCCCACACCATCATGGACACGCTCATGGGCTACCACTCGCTCGACATCCAGTGGGGCAACCACGACATCGTGTGGATGGGCGCCGCCCTCGGCCAGCGCGGCTGCATCGCGCACGTGGTGCGCAACTGCGCGCGCTACGGCAACCTGTCGATCCTGGAGGACGCGTACGGCATCAACATTTTGCCGCTGGCGTCGTTCGCCATGAGCGCCTACGCCGACGACCCCTGCGTCGCCTTCGGCCTCAAGGGCAACCCGCAGCTCACCGAGCGCGAGCACGTGGTGAACGTGAAGATTCAAAAGGCGATGGCCGTCATCCAGTTCAAGGTGGAGGGCCAGATCATCGACGAGTACCCCAGCTTCGGCTTAGACGACCGCAAGCTGCTTCACCGCATCGACTTTAAGCGCGGCACGGTGGAGATCGACGGCGTCGTCCACGAGCTGACCGATAAGGTGTTTCCCACCGTGGACCCGGCCGACCCTTACCGCCTCACGCCCGAGGAGGAAAACGTCATGCGCCGCCTGGAGCAGGCGTTCGCCAGCTGCGAGAAGCTGCAGCGGCACATGCGCTTTTTCCTGAAGGCGGGAAGCCTGTACAAGATCTACAACGGCAACCTGCTGTTCCACGCGAGCGTGCCCCTCAACGCCGACGGCACGCTCATGGAGGTCGACGTGTTCGGGCAAAAGCTCGCCGGGCGCGCGCTCTATGACGAGTTGGAGCGGCGCGTGCGCGAGGCGTTCTTCAGCCCCGACGCCGAGGCGCGCCGGCGCGGGCGCGACCTGCTATGGTGGATGTGGCTTTCGCCCGGCTCTCCTTTGTTCGCGAAAAGCAAGATGGCCACGTTCGAGCTGTACCTGGTGGCCGACAAGGCGGCGCGCAAGGAAGTGAAGAACCCGTTCTACACGCTGCTCGACGACGAGCAGGCGATGGCAAACGTGTTTCGCGACTTCGGCATGGACCCGGAAAGCTCGCGCATCGTGTGCGGGCACGTGCCCGTGAAGGTGAAAGACGGCGAAGACCCCGTGAAATGCGGCGGGCGCGTGCTCACCATCGACGGCGGGTTCTCGAAGGCGTACCAGCCCACCACCGGCATTGCGGGATACACCCTGATCAGCAACTCGTACGGGTTCGTCTTGGCGGCGCACGAGCCGCTGGAGTCGACGCGCGCCGCCGTGGAGCGCGAGCTGGACATCCACTCGTCGCGCCGCGTGGTCGAGCGGGTGGAGAAGCGCACGCTCGTGGCCGACACCGACACCGGCGCCGAGCTCAAGCGCCAGATCGCCGACCTGCAGCAGCTGCTTGACGCCTACCGCCAAGGTTTGATCGCGGAACGGGAACAGAGCTAGCGGCAGAAACTCGGGCGAGCCGAAGCTAGGGCAACGACTCGCCTCTTTATGAGGGATGTGTTTCAGACCGCAAAGTCAGGTCATACGGTTGCGGCTGCCAATGTCGGGCGCCGCCGGCAGCTGCACCGTAGGCGCGCCGGCGGCAACCCTTAACGTCAGCCTTTCGTCTTAATTTATCGCTAGGCTTCCACCTCTTCCCCTTCTTCTTCCTCGGCCTTCGGCTGCATCGGGAAGTCGCCGATGTTGAGGCTCTTGTCCAGATGCACCGCGCGCTTCACCGTCTCGAAGCCGTCGGCCTTGATAACCACCTCGTAATCGCCCGCCTCAAGCTTGCGGAACCAGAAGTCGCCGAAGCCGTCGGTCAGCGTCTCCGCCACCTGGAACCCCTTGTCGTCGCGCAGCACGACCTTCGCGTTCTCGATGATCTCGTTGGGGGCGGGGTCCCACACCTCGCCCGCGATGAACAGGCCGGGCAGGTTCTTGTACCACAGCACGCCGCCCTCTTCGGCCGCCACGCAGTTCGTGAGGTCCATGTCGGCCTCGTTGCCGAAGGTCAAGGCGCCCGTGGGACAGTGGTCCACGCAGTGCGGCAGCTCGCCCTCGTCGACCAGGTGCTGGCAACCCGTGCACTTCTGCGCGATGCCCAGCTCCTCGTTCCAGAACACGCCGCCGCGGTCGGACACGCCAGGCTCGATTGGGTCGCAACGCGCGCCGTGGTCCTGCAGAAGCGTGTTCGGCGCGATGCGGTCGGTCACGATGGCGGCGCCCATGACCCAGCCGCGCTCGTTGAAGATGCGCACGATGTCGTCGTCCTCGATGCCGTACTTCTCGGCGTCGACCGGGTTGATGAGGCCGCCCGCCGTGCCGGCGCGCTCGACGCCGACCTTTGAGAACCGCGCGGGCCGTGCTCACACGGCCCTCCCTCTCCTTCGCCATGATTCCCCTTTCGATTGGCCCCCTCCGGCGGGAGGCGATGGAAAAAGTCTAGGGTCGTTTTGGGGAGGTTCACCTGAGCAGGGAGTTCATCGAGTTGAACCTTTGGTATGTCAAGGGATGCGCGTTGAACAAAAGGCTCATGCAATGAACGAAAAGATCAGAGGCGACCTTGACCGCAAGGCAGCGGCGGGCGGGTAAAATAGCAGGCAACATCGAGGGGGCGATGAGATGAGCGGTTCGTTGATTTCCCGGCAGTTGGAATACTTTGCCGCGGCGTACCGAATGCGCAGCATAGCTGAGGCCGCAAAGTCCATACCGATCACCTACCAGGGGTTGAAAAAGGCGCTCGGAAACCTGGAGCGCGACCTTGGCGTGCGCCTTTTCGACATCGACGACAGCGGCACGCTTAAGCCCACGCGCGAGGCCGAGTTCGTGTACGACTTCGCCATGCGGCAGATGCGCGAGGCGGCTGAGCTTGAGGCGCTCCTTGCGCGCAGCACGGCGGGGCCGACCGTCGTGAAGATATGCGCCGCCATCGGAACGATCGCCTATTTGGGGTACGACCTGATGAACGAGTTCGACGCCGAGAACCCCGATTTGCACCTCGAGGTCGACGAGGTGTACGACGCCGAGGTCGACGACCTGCTTGTCTCGGGGAAGTACACCTTAGGCATTGCCGCGGCGCCGCTTCCCGGCTCGCTGCGCCTTGAGACGCTTGCGCAAAACGGCTGCATCGCATGGGTGAACCTCGACAACCCCTCAAGCCGGAAAAACGCCCTGACCATCGCGGATCTGGCCGGGCAGCGCATCATGATTCCCAACCGCCACGTGAAGGCGCATCGGTTTTTCCGCGAGGCGTTCGAGCGCATCGGCGTAGAGCCGAACGCGATCACCAGCTGCCCCAATCCCTCGGCGTCGTACCTTTACGCCAAGGAGAACCAGGGGGTGGGCATCGGCGTGGAGGACGTGCCAAATTACGGAACGTCCGCCGACCGCGTGAAGCAGCTTATCGTGGAGGACGGCTACCAATACATCTTCGGCGCGGCGCGGCGTGGCGGCGCAGCTACCAACCGACGCCGCAGGAGCGCCGCGTGGTCGAGTTCTTCAAGAAACGCGCCAGGGAGCGGGCGGCGAGCTAAGCCGGGATGCCGGCGTCGTGTGGCGCGCACCAAGAAGAGGGCGGCGAGCTAGGCAGCTTGCGGCTACCTCATCCATGCGTCGGTGCGGACGCGCAGGGCGTTGGCGAGGGCGCGGCCGCCCATGAGCACCACGTCGAACGCAACCCACAGCGCCACCGTGCGCGCAAGGTCGCTTGAAAGCTGCGGGGCAACCAACACCGCCAGCACAAGCAGCGCCGCGATGTGCGCGCCCGACGCCGCCGCGCATGCGCGCGCCAGATAGCGAAAGTCGCCCGCGCCGATGAGGATGCCGTCAAGCGCCCACATCCACCCTTGGACGGGAAGACCCGCGCCCACCGCAACCATGCCCGCGCTCGCGAGCTGCTGCACCTGCGCGCTCGGCGAGAACGCGCCGGGTGCCACAAGTCCTGCGAGCGCAAACGCCGCCCCGACGACCACGCCCATGCCCAACCCGATGCGCGCCGCGCCGCGCGTAAGGCAGCGCGCCTGCGCGAAGTTTCCCGCGCCCAGCTGCGCGCCCACCAGCGTTTGGCCGGCGATGGCGATCGCGTCCAAGATGTTCAACGCGAAGTTCCACGTGGCGTTCACCACCTGATAGCCCGCCAGCACGTCGGTGCCCATCGACGCCGCCGCCATCACCGTCGCCACCATGCCCGCGCGCAGTGCCAACGTGCGCAGGAACAGCGGCAAGCCGTCGCCTCCCGCCCGCGCGATGCCAGCCAGGCGCGGCCGCGCGCTTGCCCCGCCCGCGCGCGCCCACCGCACGGCCGGCACCACAAGCGCGAGCCCCATGAACCACTGGGCAATGCCCGTCGCCGCGCCCGAGCCCAAGATGCCCCAGCCGCACCCGATGACGAACGCCACGTCGAACACGGTGTTCAGCGCGGCACCCGCCACGGCCACCGCCAACGTGATGCGCACCTTCTGCAAGCCGCGGAAGACGCCGTTCGCCGCGTAGACCAAAAGCATCCCCGGCACGCCGAGCGCCGCCGCGCGCGCATACACCACCGCCTGCTGCAAATCGGCGCCGCGCCCGCCAAGCAACCAGCACAAGGGTTCGGCCAGCGCGAACAGCGCCGCCGCCAGACCTGCGCCGATGGCGGCGGCGAGCCACAGCCCGTCCATGCCCGCCTGCAGCCCCTCGCGCCGCCGGCCCGCGCCCAGAAGGTGCGCCACTTGGGACGTGGTCGCGTACGCAAGAAACACGCACAGCCCAACCGCCGTGAGGATGACCGTCGAGCCGAGCGAGAGACCCGCCAGCGCCGAGGTACTCACGTGCCCCACGATGGCGGTGTCTACCAGCACGAACACCGGCTCGGCGATAAGCTGGCCGAACGTGGGGAGCGCCAGGGCAAATAAGGGTTTCAAGAGGGAGTTGTCGTTGCGTGCTTGAGAGTTCATGCGCGGTATTATATCCCGCTTGCGCCCGCGCCGCCCGCGCGTCCGCGCACGCCCACATATGCCCCGAAACGCAACCTGCCGTTTTTTGATACGAAATGTGCAATCGGAAAGTCGCAAGCGAAAAAAGTAGCGCGAAATGTGCAATTACTGCTTTGCCGAATCGTCTTCAGATGACGCAAGACGCGCAACACAGATAGCTGAACTGCGAAAACGCAATATACTCACCCGATAAGAAAGCGTCGAAGCCGAAAATGCGAAAGCAGATTGCACATTTCGCATCATTTTTTTCAGCGAGACGCTCTCGATTGCACATTTCGTATCAAAAAAATGACAACCCGAAGCGATCTGGCACCTGCCGAAAGCACGCAAGACCTCAAATAGCCCCTCCTTGCCCCATTCGGGCAAAAGGGCGGTACAATGTTCGGACTGCCTTGTCGAGTACGAAAGGTCTGCAAGCATGGAGAACGTGGAATCGCCCGAATACGACGCATTTGCGGCGGGGTCGCTGGGAGCGCTGGCGCCGAGCTGGTGGATAGACGACGCCGATGCGGCAGGCAATGCTGTCGACGCGGGCGGCGAATCCGCAGGCGCCGCCGACGTCCCCGTTCCCGCCGAGCCCGAGCCGTGGCTTTCCCCCGACGAGGCGCTCGAGCGCTTCCTTTCCTGGGTCGACGCGCGCGGCATTGAGCCGTGGCCGCACCAAGAGGACGCGCTCATGAACCTGGCCGTGGGCGACCACGTTATCCTCGGCACGCCGACGGGCTCGGGCAAGTCGCTCGTGGCGCAGGGCATGTGCTTCTTGGGCCTAGCAACCGGGCGCCGCGCCTACTACACCGCACCTATCAAGGCGCTCGTGAGCGAGAAGTTCTTCGACATGGTGGCCATCCTCGGGCGCGACAACGTGGGTATGATAACGGGCGACTCCTCCATCAACACGGGCGCGCCCGTCATTTGCTGCACCGCCGAGATCCTCGCGAACCTGGCGCTGCGCGAAGGGGCCGACGCCGACGTGGGCTGCGTGGCGATGGACGAGTTCCACTTCTACGCCGACCCCGACCGCGGCTGGGCGTGGCAGGTGCCGCTGCTCGCCCTTCCCCATGCGCAGTTTTTGCTGATGAGCGCCACACTGGGCGACGTTACCTCCATCGCGCTTTCGCTGGAGAAGCGCACCGACGTCCCCGTCGACGTGATCGACGACGCGCCACGCCCCGTGCCGCTGGCGTTCGAGTACGCGCTCACCCCGCTTGAAGCCACCGTCGAGCTGGCGCTGCGCAAAGGCGAGGCGCCGCTGTACATCGTGCACTTCTCGCAAGACGCCGCCATCGCCACCGCGCAATCGCTCGCCAGCTACGGCGTGGCCACCAAAGAGCAGCGCAACGCCGTAAAAGACGCCGTGAAAGGCACGGCGTTCACCACCGCCTTCGGCAAAATCCTGCGGCGGCTGCTCGAGTGCGGCGTGGGCGTGCACCACGCGGGCATGCTGCCGCGCTACCGCCTGCTGGTGGAAAAGCTTGCCCAACAGGGGCTGCTTCCCGTCATTTGCGGCACCGACACGCTGGGCGTCGGGATAAACGTGCCCATCCACACGGTGATCTTGACGCAGCTCACCAAGTTCGACGGCGTGCGCATGCGACGTTTGCGCGCCCGCGAGTTCCACCAAATTGCGGGCCGCGCGGGTCGCGCCGGGTTCGACACCGAGGGCATGGTGATCGCCGAGGCGCCCGAGCACGAGATAGAGAACGCCAAGCTCATGGCGAAAGCAGGCGACGACCCCAAAAAGCAGCGCAAGGTGCGCAAGAAGAAGCCGCCCGAGGGGTTCGTGGCGTGGAGCGAGAGCACGTTCACGCGGCTCATCGACGCGGTGCCCGAGGCGCTCGCGCCCCATATGCGCATCACGCACTCGATGGTGCTCTCGATGATCGAGCGCGGCGGCGACGCGCGGGCACACGTGCGCGCGCTCATCGACGCCTCGGCGCAAACCGACGTGCAGAAGGCGCGTCTGCACGCGCGGGCGGAGGAGATTTTCATCACGCTCATCGAGGCCGGCGTGGTGGAGGTGCTCGAGGACGAGGACGGCAACCCCGACTACGTGACCACCGTCGACGTGCCCGACGACTTCGCGCTCGACCAGCCGCTGTCGCCTTTCATGCTGGCGGCACTCGACCTGTTCGACCCGGAAAGCGAGACCTACGCGTTCGACGTGATCTCGCTGGTGGAGGCCACGCTGGAAAACCCGCGTCAGGTGCTGCGCGCCCAGGAGCGCGCCGCGCGCGACCGCGCGATGGCGGAGATGAAGGCCGACGGCGTGGAGTACGAGGAGCGCCTGGAGCGCCTGCAGGAAGTCACCTACCCGCGCCCGCTGGAAGACCTGCTCAGCGAGGCGTTCGGCCACTACTGCCAGGCGGTGCCGTGGGCGCGCGACTTCGAGCTGGAGCCGAAGTCGGTGCTGCGCGACATGCTGGAGACGGCCTCGGACTTCAAGACCTACGTGCAGCGCTACAACATCGCGCGCTCGGAGGGCACGCTTTTGCGCTACCTGTCGGATGCCTACCGCGTGCTCGACCGCACCCTGCCGCCAAGCGCGCGCAACGAGCAGCTGGAAGACGTCGTCTCGTGGCTGGGGCTCGTGGTGCGCTCGACCGACTCCAGCCTGGTGGACGAGTGGGAAAACGCCGGCAACGTGGTGGACATCGCCGCGCCTCAGCTGACAGACGAGGTGGTGCGCGACCGCCGCGGGCTTACTGTGCTGGTGCGCAACGCGTTGTTTGCCCGCGTGCGGCTGGCCGCGCAGGAGCGCGCCGCCGAGCTGGGGCGCATGGACGCGGAATGGGGCTTCGGCGAGCGGCGTTGGCGTGACGCGCTCGACGCCTACTTCGACGAGCACGAAGAGATTCGCATCGACGCCGACGCACGTTCGACCGCCTACTTCGTGTTGGACGAGACGCCCGAGCGCACCGAGCGTACATGGCGCGTGCGCCAGATATTCAGCGACGAGGCGGGCGACCACGACTTCGCCATAGCCGCCGAGGTGGACCTTGACGCCACCCAAGAGCAAGGCGAGGCCGTCTTCAAAAACTACCGCGTAGGCTTCGCGGAGGAGCTGGGGGAATAGAGGAGAGCGGGCACGATGCCCGCCCTCCCGTGCGTCATGTGAGCTTCGCGGAAAAGCAGGGCGAAGCTACACCAGCTTGCCTTTGCAGTGGTCGATCATGTGTTGGATGAGCTGCGCCGTCCAGCCCTCGAACTTGCGCTTGCGCTGCACGAGCTTGCCGTCGACCAGCTCGTCGTAGACCACCTGGATGCGGCCGAAGCGCGTCACCTTCACGTCTTCCTCGTGCGAGTAGCACGACTCGTACACCTTGACCGGCTGCAGACCCTGACGCAGCACGGGGTTGTACATCACATGCGGGTTGTTGTCGTCGTCGAGATAGGCAACGACCGCCTTCGCCTCGCCGATCTGGTTGGCCGCCAAGCACGCCGCGTCCTCGATAGAGGCCAGCGTGTCGAGCAAGTCCTGCGCGATGGGCGCGTCCTCGGCCGTCGCCTTCTCACACACCTGCGACAGAATAGCCTCGTCCTTCACGATTTCCTTGATCACCGCTGCCTCCTTTTTGCGGGGTAGAAATAAACACGTGCCCATGATAGCGCATCTCGGCGCCGCAGCGCGTGGGGCGGCGGGCAAGCGAAGGCTTGTCCGCATCGTCGCACGCGCGCCCCGCCTTCTCCACCGCCGCCGCCCGCAAGCAACAGCCGCGCGTCGGGCGGGTTGCAGTGCGGCAACGCTTGCGCGCGCAGCCCCCCGCCTCACCTTCCGCGCCCCTAAAATGCAAGCCGTGAGCGAGGGGCTGAATAACTCGGCAGCCCCGCCTCGCAGGCGCGTCGCGCACGCGCCGAGCCGCAACGAAACCGACAAGCGAAGGAGCCGCCTTATGAAAGGCAACGAGAAACTGGTCGCGTGCTTAAACGACCTGCTCGCCGACGAGCTGACCGCCATCAACCAGTACATGCTGCACGCCGAGATGTGCGAGGATTGGGGGTACACCCAGCTGCACGAGGCCATCGAGCAGCGCGC
>JAUNGO010000031.1 GCA_030524475.1 Eggerthellaceae bacterium
GATGTAGGCGATAAGCGCGTCAAGCGCCTCGAGCTGCGCGGCGGGGTAGTCGCCCTCACCGCCAACGTGCACAATCTCGATGCCCACCGAGTACGAGTTCATGCCGTAGTCGGCCGCCCAGCTGCCGATGGGCGTGGTGCCCAGCTTGTCGTCGCGCGACTCGTCGTCCACGCCGAACGACGCATTGTGCCCCGTGTCGCCGAAGCCCGCGTGGTGGGCAATCTCGTCAAGCGGCACGCACTGCACGATGGAACCGTCCTTCCCTACCACGAAATGCGCCGCCACCAGGTTGCCGTTGCCGTCCCACCAGTTGACGGTTTCCTGCGGCGACATATTGCCCTCGGTGTCGTGCAGCACGATGTATTTTTGGAACTCGCCCCCCTTGCTGCCGTGGCTCAGGCTGGCACGGTAGTCTTCGGTCAGGTTGAGTTGTGCGCGCAGTTCGGCGGCGGAGGAGGCGGCTGCAGCGGCAGATTCGGCGGGAGTCTCCGACGCCGTGGCATCTTCACCCGTGTCGCTTTGCTCGTCCGCACGAAGCGTGTCGGAAATTGCGTCGGAGCCAAATGCCGTTGCCTCACTTTGCCGCGACGCATTGTCAGTTTCCTCGCCGCCCGAACAAGCGGAAAGCGCCAGGCACGCAGCAAGCACCAATACCGCAGCAAGCGCGAACGTAGGTATACGCATGAGCACCGTCACCTTCGGCGAAGCGGAATCGGAATGAAACGAGTTACACGGAATCAAAGTCTGTCCTTTTCTCAGAACGAAACGACCAGCCTACAGCACAACGGCCGCCTGAAGCGGCACAACCTCGGCCAACTGGTCGGCGTGCAGGTCGAGAGAATCCCAAAGATCGACGTTGCGCTGCATATTGAGCCAATATTGGGGCGTCGTTCCGAAAACGCGGGCCAGCCGCAAAGCCATCTCGGGCGATACGGCACGGCGCTCGTGAACCAGCTCGTTGACCGTCTGCCGCGACACCGCCAGATGCTTCGCCAACGCGGCCACGCTCAGACCGAAGTCGGGCATGAACTCCTCACGCAGCATCTCACCCGGATGCGTCGGCTTGCGCGAAATAAGCAGCATATTGTCGATGTTAAATTCGCTCGTCATGTTTCGTCACCCCGTTCTGCGTCAATGATAGTCGCATATTTCCACATCATAGGCGTTACCGTTGCGAAAACGAAAGCAAATGCGCCACTGGTCGTTGATAGAAATTGCATATTGGCCGAACCTGTCGCCTTGCAGAAGATGAAGGCGGTTACCCGGCGGGACGCGCAGGTCGTCGACGGCAAAAGCGTTATCCACCATATCAAGCTTGCGCAATGATCGCGCCCATATGTCTCTCGGCAGGTGCTTCGCCTTGCCGTCAGAAAAAAGCAGCTCGGTATCTTTGTCGGCGAAAGTCTTTATCAAAGCCGCCCCTTCTCGCTTTAGTTTCGGATCAATTGTAACGAGTAACGTGACGCATTACAATACTTTTTGCAAAACCTCGGCAGCTTAGATAAAACGTCTGCATTCTAGTTTTCCGCAGAAACAATCCGATTTATGTCGTAGGGAAGGAGGAAATCTATCTCGGATGTAACCGAGTACGCTGTTGGGTTGCTCGCCGTCGTCGGCTGGTAGCTATCCGCCGACACGCTGACCTGCTTGTAGGAATACTCAGTGCGTTCCCCATTTACAACCCGTGACACCAAATTCCCATGGAAATCGTATTCGAACGTACGTGCACCTCCGTTAAAGCCAGAAGTCGTCGCTCCGACGCAGTTACCCGCACTATCGTACGTAAACGAAACGTTCGACCCCGTGTAGGTATAATCCCCCACGGCGGTCTCGCTGACGGAAATCAAGCGCCCAGCCTCGTCATACCCGAAGCTCAACTCGCCGCAAGGCACTAGCACGCCGGAGCTGTCCAAGTCCTCGTTCGCACCAACCGTAGCTCGATACGTGTAGCGAACAGCGCCCGTAGGAGCATCACCGTCACCGTATTCGAACGCCAAGCGACTCGGCCTGACGTAATCGTCGCCTGTGCCGTAGTCTTTCCACGTAAGGGAAACGCACCTCCCTTGATCATCGTAAGCGAAGTCGATCGACGAGCGATACGGCGTCGAACCGCCTTCCGTATAGCCCGTCTCCTCGAACGCGCCGTTCAAAACATCGATGTGCGCGAGACCAAAATCACCGTAAGAAAACGTGATTTCGTCGCGACACGTTTTCACTTGCGAGCCACTGGTCGATTCAACCGTTGTTTGGTAGGGATCCGAAATCTCACGCACCACCCTACCTGCCTCGTCGTATTCGCACGTGTATGTTTTGCCGTTGCTTACCGAATCGTCTACAACCCAGACAGAGACGATTTCGCTATCCTCAACGTTTTCGGGCACAGCGCCTCCCGCATTCTGCATCTGAGTTTCTCGCTGCGCTTGCTGCAAGGGCACGTAGACGTCGGTGTACACGCGGTACGCGGCGTAGGCCACGCCGGTCGCCAGCGCGAGCACGAGAGCGACCAGCACCACCATGGGAATGCGGCGCTTGCTCTTCTGCTTAGCGGCGTCCATAGCAGTAGCAAAGGTGACGGGCTCAGGCTGGCCGTCAAGATGCGAGGCAACGGGAAACGAGGCGGCCGGTTCACTAGCCACGACGCCGTCTTCCCTGACAAGTGCCGTGCCGCACTTGCCGCAGAAACGCGCTTCGCTTGACACCTCGCTACCGCAGTTCGTGCAAAACATTCTTGCCGTCCCTCTCGCTCACAACACCTTTGACCTGAGCATTCATTTGAGTTCCGTCGCCCCCGTGCCACCCTCGCGCTGCCCTACGGGCGGGCGTTGGGGTAGCGCTGCTCGTAGTCGCGGAAGTAGATGTTGGACTGACCGTCGTTGTCGCGCGCGATGGGCGCCGTGATCTCGTCCTGGTGCGCCGACGGGTCGTCGTAGCGCACGCAAATCTCCCACGCCTCCACGATGACGCCGATGCGGTGCGACAGGTCGTCGTACAGCGTGCAGATGTCCCGGAACTTCGCATAATAGGCAGAAGACTGCGGAACGTTCAGGGCTTTCACCTGCTCAAGCCGCGAGTCGACGCGCGACTCGAGGTTCTCGCACGTCGCGAGCGACGCTTGCCGCGCAGACATACTGGCGCTGGCGTACGTGTTGTTGAACTCCGTCGCGCAGGCCCGCACCTCGCCGTCGAAGCCGCTGAGCTGATCGTAGTACGACGTGAGCATACTCTTGATCGAGACGTCGTCGGCGGTTGCCGACTGGGAAGAGGCGGCGGAACTTGCCGAGGAAGCTGCAGAAGACGCGGAACCGGCGCTCGACGCGCTTGAGGAGGCCGCGCTCGAGGCCGCACTGCTCTCCACATCCTGCGACGCCGCCGTGCTGCCCGCGTCGAACGGACCGCCGCCCGTGCCGTGCGTAACCACGCCGACCCCCACACCCACGCCTATCGCCAGGGCACACACAACCGCAACGACGGCGACAATTACCCCGCGCGAGGGCGACTTCTTGTCAGAGGTCGCCGCAGAGGCAGACGCAACGAACGAAGCGGGCGAGGCCGCCGGGGCAGAAGCAACAGACGGCATCGGGATCGTCTGCGACGCGGGCGGCGCAAAAGCGGCCGAGGGCATCGCGACGGTTTCAGCAACCGGGAAAACCGGCGCCGTCGGCTCAGCGGGCGTGTCGTCGTCAGCCCAAAACGAGTCAGGCAAGACAGCCGTAGGGTCGACCGCGTCAAGCTCACTCACGCCAGCTTCGCCAGTCTCACCGGCATCCTCGGCGGCAGCCCCGCCAACCCCATCAATCGCTACTCCGCAGTTCGTGCAGAACCGCGCGTCATCGTCCAACTTAGTACCACATTGCGTGCAAAACATACGCTGTCCAATCTTTGCATCGGGGCGAAGCCCCGCCTTGCCTACTACCACCCGAATGCAGAGCGGCCGCTTTTACCACTCCGCCGCGCGGCTTCCTGCTACGGGCGCGGGGAACCGCACACACCGCAGAAGTTGCCGGTGTTGCCCGTTTTCCCGCAGGTGCACGTCCAGGTGCCGTCCGCAGCGGGCGCAATAGGAGCCGTAACGTCGGCTGCCGCAGGCTCGGAAACTGGCGTCATCGGCGTGGTAACGTCTGCGGAAGCCGCCGGCGTCGCGGTGGCATAAGCCGCAGGAGCCGAGGTGCCTGTCGTTGGCGTCACGCCAGCGACAGGAGCTGTCCCCGTCGGGCTTGCACCCGCCTGCGTCACGCCAGCCGTCGGCGTCGCTGCGTTCGCAGCCTTCGCCGCTGCAGCTTTCGCCGCCACATTCGCCTGCTGTTTCTTCGCGAACTCGACGAAGCGCTCGGAGGCCGCGCCGACGCTTGCCCACACATCCGCGCCGGAGCCGTCCGAGCCTTCGCTCCCGTTCGGCTTACCCGCCACCGCGTTGCGCAGCGCGCGCGTGTCGCCGGCGATGCGGATGAACACCATGCCGTACTCGAAAAGCATCCTGTTCAGGAACTGCGAGATCACGAAGAACAGCGCCCCGACGAAAATGCCAATGAAGAACCCGGCGATGTTGCCGCCGAACAGCGCCGCCAGCGGTATGTAAACCGCGATCACCGTGATGACCACCACGCTGATGGTGTAGAACACCTTGAAGATGCCCTCCAGGTACAGGTGCTCGAAGTTGAGCAGCGAGCCTATCTTGCTGTCGCTTCCCTTCCCCCTCCCCAGAAAATGCACGCAGCAGAAGATCGACAGTCCTACAACAGCGATGACCGCCACCGCAAGCAACACCGCCTCAAGCCCCATCGAGCCGCCGTACGTCCCAAACATATTTCGTGAGTACATCGTCGTTCCCTTCCTTTTCCCTTAAACCGACCCGTTTTCCATCAGGTTATTTATATCATCAATTCCCACCAGGATGCGCCTCTGTTGCTCGTCTCGTCAGCAGTCTCGACCCCAAGCGCACCTCTCACTCGCTTATGATCATTTGCCACGCTATGTCCGTGCACGCCGGACGTTTCTCGAGCAGATCATCAACCATTTCGGGGAACATGCGCGTATCGGCAAGCTCTCCATGCTCGACCACTTCCCCGTTTGAAGTATGCGTATAAGTACCAACCTCGTCGCCGAAATTAACGGGGTCGATGACCAGCACCTCTTTCTCGGTAAAGTTCGGAAGCCCCATGCCGTCGCCCTCCGCCGCGTCGACGAATTCGTCAGAGGTCGGCGTATAGAACCTAAAACCGCTCAGATAGGTATCGGTTACAAGCTGCGCATACGACATTACGACATCGCCCTCGCGAAGGGAGTACGCCTGCTGTATCGACCCACGCGCAACCTGTATCAGTCCACCGCCTCCATAAGACCATATGTCGTAAAAGGTATGCTCGTCATAAGACGAGAAGCTCAATTTGCCGCCAATAAGCAGCTCGGGAATTCCATCGCCGTTCAAATCGTGCTCGGCATAATACCACTGCCTCGCGCTCCCCGACATGAACCTAAGGTATACTTGACTGACGTGCGGCCAATCGGCCGTCTCTTGCGCGCTGGCGTTCTGCTCGAAAGCATCTTTGTACTCTTGGAGAACTCCCTCGTATGCCCGCATGGCGGCCTCATATTGGGGGTCAATCTCTTCAACATGCTGCTGCGCCTGCTGCAAGGGCAAGTAGATGTCGACGTACACGCGATAGGCAGCGTAGGCCACGCCAGCTGTGAGAGCGAGGGTCAGGGCAACCAGCACAACCGTGGAGATGCGCCACTTGCTCTTCTGTTTCGCTGTGTCCATGGCCACGGCGAAGGTGACGAGTTCGGGCTGGGCGACGGACGCAGGTTGCGCAGGCTGGGAAACGGAATCGACACCTGCGAAAGCTGTTGCGGCACTGCAGCTCCAGCGGCGCCACTGGGCGCAGCGGTCACCGCAGCTTCCCCAGCCTGCTCGATCGCCTCAACCTGCTCGACCCGCTCGGCGGCTACGGCCCGCGCGTCCGTTTCTGCCTCAGCAGAGGAGGGCGAGGCCGCACTGTCGCCGCCGTCCCTGCTCACTGGCGCGCCGCACGTCGTGCAGAAGCGCGCCGAGTCGCCTATCTCGTTACCGCACTGCGTGCAGTACATACGCCTACTCCCTTACTCAACCCGACGAAACTTCTTCTTACGTCAGCAATCAACTCGAAAGCGGTATCCAATCGACATCGGTAGCTTCGGGATAATCTTGCTGCAACTGGTCGCTTTTCGCCCATATATCCTCGCCATATAGTGTTTCCGTGGTCCCGTCAGGCATAACGTGGGTTCCGACTAGATCGCTCTCCGCAGTACCGTCCCAACTGATGCCCTCAACCTCTTTCCAGTTGGAAGTCAAATCAGCATATGGGCGATTGGGGTCATACGAATCGGAATCCTTCAAGTTGGCGCCGGTGAAAACGGAATAACTGTTTCCCCCTGCATAAGCACCGCCGCTGCCATGGTTGAACACGATGCCACCCTCGCAAAGCGCGTACGTATTTCTGTCCCAGCCCTCCGCGACAACGACGGGGTTGGTGCCGTCGAAGCTCCATATGTCGAAAACGGAATTGCCCCCGTCGGACAAAAGGAGTTCTGGAATGGAATCCCCGTTGAGATCGACAAACGCATAGGAGGTGTTCTCCTGAACATAGTGCGACCACTCATGCATACCGCTAACGCACGGGTACTGGCTACGCACTTCCTCTGGGACGGAGAACGAGTCGGGATACTGCGCAATGTTCTCAGCGCTGAGCGCCCCTCGATAGTCGTCGAGAATGCCCTCGTACGCTTGCATCGCCGCCTCGTATTCGGGGTTTGTCTCCAGCTCGGGTTCCTCGGCGACGGGTTCCTGCTGCTCAACCTGCGCTTGCTGCGAGGGCAGGTAGATGTCGGTGTACACGCGGTACGCGGCGTAGGCCACGCCGGTTGCCAGCGCGAGGGCGAGGGCCACCAGCACCACCATGGGGATACGCCGCTTGCTTTTCTGCTTGGCTGTGTCCATGGCGGCGGCAAACGTGACAGGTTCGGGGTCGACGGCGGGTTGTGCGGCTTGGACGGAAGATTCGGCTGAGGCGGCTGCAGGCTGCACGGCAACTCCCGCCTCCGCGGAAGCAGACAAAGCTGCACCGTTATCAGCGTCGTCCCTGCTCACCGGCGCTCCGCACGCAGAACAAAAGCGCGCCGAATCGCCTATCTCGTTACCGCACTGCGTGCAAAACATATCAGCCTCTTCTCAAACCTTTCCCATACACAGACCGCAACCAGAGCACTACAGGGTCACTTAAACAACTCGTCATGGCTACCCGTTCGCTCGAAGAACGCAACCTTGCCGTCCGATGACCAGATCACAAGCCAATCACCTGCGTTGGCAACATGACACTCGTTGCGCCCCTTCCACTTTCCAGAAAGCGTGTGCATGTTATGCCGCTGCCTGAGAATCGCCGCCGATTCGGCGGTGTTCTCGACAATCAGATCGATAACCTTTTCCAATTCGCCCAAATCCCAGCCACGTTTTCGAGCTTTTCTGCGAAGGTCCCGAGAGAACGCTGCGGAAAAGTCGGCCGCCAAACGGCCCATCAGGCCATCGCCGCTTTAAGGAGATCAGCTCCGTTGGTGAAGCGACCTTCCTTGCCCGACGCGAGGAAGGCGTCACCCTCGCGAATTGCCTCAAGACTTTCCTCGTTGGGCTCTTCTGGCTCAAACGTAAGCGGAATGCGGCGCGTATTCACCATCTGCTTGTACAGGGCGCGCGTGACGGACGACAAATCGAGCCCATAGTAGTCTGCCACAGCGGAAGCCTCTCTTTTGAGGTTCTCATCGATGCGAATGGTCAGCGTCGAGGTAGCCATTATTTCTCCTTATGATTGAATATGCACTTACATTTATGACGTATGCACATACATAGTAGCACCTTCAACTACTTTAATACAGAGAACTTCACGTAAGCTATTCTCCCATAATGGCGTCTATCGTTTCTTGGGGCAAGTTGTAGCATGGAGCAGCGCCTGCGAGATCCCCCACACCAATCGTTGGATTGGTGTACAAATTGGGCATCCAATCGGAGCGCTTAACGGTTATCTGTTTGTAGGTATATTCATACGTCGCCGACGAGAGGTCGCTATACGGGACAAGCGTGGTCACTGACACAATGTTGCCGTTTTCCGTTTGGATATCTTGGCACACCACGTTGGCTCGTCGCGTCGGACTGCCGCTCACAACAGTTGCTGTTACCGTGGATCCGTCGTAAGTGTATTTCAGCTCTCCAGAGGGCAAGTCACCATCATCATAAACCGCACCGTTAAGAACCTCTGTCGCTTGCACCGTGTCAACAACGCGATCTTGGTCGTCGTAGCTATACCTCTCGGTAACCCGACAATCTATCACCTGGTGGAAGCTCCCTATGATAACCATAACATAAGTGCGCTCCACGCAACGCCCTTCCTCGTCGTAGGCAAAAGTCACGTCCCCATACGAGCCGCCCAGCGAGTCAACGGCGGAAATACGAGAACCGCTGTAGGAGAACACTTCGCTCTCGCCACTGCTCGTATTTGCCCTTTCCGTCAATCTGCCGTCCTGATCGTATTGATACTGATATGTTGACGGAGACTCAGACGCCATCCCCGCAGTCATGGTCTCGGTGTCGACCACCCATACGTCGACGTACTCCGACAGATCTTCTGTCTGCGCCGGCTCGTCGGGAGCGGGTTCTTGCGCAGCCTGCTCGGCCTGCACCTGCTGCGAGGGCAGGTAGACGTCGGTGTACACGCGGTACGCGGCGTAAGCCACGCCGACCGTGAGCGCGAGGGCCAGGGCAACCAGCACCACCATGGGGATGCGCCGCTTGCTCTTCTGCTTCGCGGCGTCCATGGCGGCGGCGAAGGTGACGGGCTCGGACCGGTCGGCGGAATCAGCGCTTGCGACGGACATTGCAGGCGCAGCGGCATCGGCGGAGCCACCAGATGCAGCGACTTCGGCGGCGAGCGCGGCGGCCGCTGCGGCTTCCCCAGCCTGATCAACCCGCTCGTCAGCCGCAGCCTTCGCCACTTCAGAAGCAGCCAAAGCCGCACCGCCATCGTCCCTGTTCACGGGCGCGCCGCACGCCGTGCAGAAGCGCGCCGAATCGCCTATCTCGTTACCGCACTGCGTGCAAAACATTCCCAAGCGCCCTTTCCGCCGCTATGAAATCAACTCTCCCGCTGCTCGCCGCCCAAAGCGGCAAGCAGGCGAAACGCCCGGCGGCCAAGCAAAGCAACCCGCCTGACCAGTTCAGTATTCTACGCCTTCTCGTTGTAGGTAAGGCCAGTGTCCTTGAGCTTATCTTCCCTGCTGGCACCAAAGCCAGTGTAGGTATGGTACGTCGCATTGGTGGTGATGCCGACCTTCATCGTCTGCATCTTGCCCGACCCCGCCACCGTCGAGGTGCCCGACGAATTGCAATTGATCGTAACAGCGTGCTCGGCATCGTTCAGCTCAAGCGTGAAGCTCCCGTTCCCGAACTCGTGTACCAGCTCGCCGCTGGCCGTGCCCTCGAGAGAAACGGCGCTGTAGGTGTTGTACTGGTTACTGGCACCGTCGGTCGGCGTCCACGCGTACGTGTAGGTGGCGCTTTGCATGCCGTCGGCGGTTTCGCCGAACACGATCTGCCCGCTGCGCGACTTGGTATAGCTCCACGAAGAACCCTGCTGGTCGTTGGCCGACACCTCGAACGTCTTGCCGTTGAGCGTCCAGTTGGTTTGCTGGTCGCTGGCCGTCGCGTCGCCCTGCGCCTTCCATCCAGAGCTCGCGTCGAACACGAACGTCTGCGTATCCGTGGCAGTGTCGGCGGCGAACCAGTACGTGTAGGTTACCTTTTGGGTGGCGGTGGAGGCGTATGAGCCGTTGCTCTCGTCGAACGTGGATGAGAAGTCGGAGTACGACACGTTCGCGTTGTTGCTCAGCTGGTCCATGGAGCTTACGCCCTTGAGCGGGACGGTCGTTTTGCTAACGACTTCAGGCGAGCCAATCTCGAGCCACTGGTCGTTTTGCTTGGTGAAGCAGCTTTCCACGGTGAAGGTCGTCTCGAAGCTCTCGTTGGCAATCTTTCCCGAGGACGTCACGACGCGCATCTGGTCGGTTCCGTACCAGTTCTTCACAAGCTGACGCTCATCGGCGCTTGAGAACTGGTAGTCCTCTTGCTTGTCGACCTTGAACTCCTTGAGCTCGTAGGGAGTGCTGTCGGTATACTGGGAACTGACAGCACCACTTTGCACGAGATGACTGCCCTGAACCGACTGTCGGACAACGTCGTCAGGCACGTTGCCTGCCGACATGACAAAGATTGCGACCGCCACGATGACGGCCACGACGGCAATCGCTGCGCCCGCGATGCCGAGCGCCTTTTTGTTGGGGCGCTTGCCGCTTTTGATATCCTTGGCGCCATGTGCAGCCTCGGATGCCACCTCCGACGCCGTTGCCTTCGCCTTGGCCTTGGCGGTTTCGAAGAGGTTGCCCTGGGTGACAGAAGAGGCGGGGGTTTCCTCAGATTCGGACGCCGTTGCAGTTGCAGGCGCTTCCGTTGCCTCGGGCGTTTCGGACGCTTCCGTTGCCTCGGGTGCTTCCGTTGCTTCCGCCACCTTTGACGTTTCCCCCGCGCCTTCCAGTTTCGCGCCGCACTCGGCGCAGAACAGCGCATCGTCTTTCAACGTCGCGCCGCATTGTGGGCATGTTTTCATCCTTCAACCTTTCTTCCTACTTGAATTGAACCGAGATTTTCCCCAACTTGGCAACCGTCCATTCGGTTTTCTTTCGAGGTTCCTTCATTTTGGGTTCAATAGAACTCAAATACTATATCACCAGCGCATAGTCTTGCAGCATGACAACTTCAACTCGGCAGGCCATAGGTCGCGCAATCCGCGACTTGCGCAAGGAGAACGGCCTTACGCAGGAAAAGCTCGCACTCATGGTGGGAGTCGAGCGGTCGTACCTTGCCAAGCTGGAAGCCGGGAAGCGCAACGCCAGCATCGACGTGTTGGAGAAGATCGCCGACGGCTTTGACCTCACGCTCGCCGAGTTCTTCTCGCGCATTTAGCGCGTCGAGCCGAGGCGTCTCACTCCCCTTGCCGCCTCCGCCCTTACTCGCACTTCCGTTTCCACTCGCGTTCCCACACCCACGTGCCGTCAACAAATCGCGCTACGTACCCGAAGGGCTCGAGATAGTTGTCAAGCAACAGCCACGCCGCCTTCAGCGTAAAACCTTCGAGCACCCATGCAACCTCGCTGGCGCATTCCCCGCCTTTCGTCTCCCGAACGACGGGGACACCGCCTTGGTGAATCCCTAATGCAAGCGCCCTACCTTCGTGAACCGCACGCGACACTTCATCTGGAACGTTCATGGGTTACATGGCCTGATACTCAACCTGAAGGCGCTGTGCATGCTGCGTGGTGGCGTCAAGGTCTTTCTCCGCCTGAGAGATTTTGCGGTTCAGCCAAATGGCGTACGGCAACCCAATGAAGATGGCGAGCGCCACCAAAACGACAGCGGCCATAGCCAGGAACATCCACGAGAACACGATGAAGAAGCCATGATTGTTGATGAAGTTCTTGACAGGCGTGAGCCCGAAGGGAATGAAGAACAGGTTAGCTCCCAAAAACACCGCCACCAGCGCAAAAGAGAGCGGGTCAGTTATGCTCTGAGCGATCGAGGCGAACATCGTGGAGCCGATCAGCGCCACGCACACGATGCCCGCGATAATGCAGTTACGACGGCGTTTCTTGAGCGTTTCGCATTCCGTTTCGGCCCAGTACACGCTTTCCTTGGCGCTTTTGACCTGATCGGCCTTGTCGTTGAGCTTGCGCTGATAGCGCGCGAAGTCGGCCATGCTTTCCGAGTGTGGGTACGCGTTGGCGATCCTGTTGACGGGCTTTGCCGTGACGATGGTGGTAGCGGTTGCGGCGGCCGTGGTGACTGCGGCGGCGGCCGTCGGAGCGGCTTTCGCGGCCACGGCGGCGGCCTTCGGCTGCGCAACCGACTTCGCGTCGGTGGGCTCCACGGCAATTTGCAGAGGCTTGCCGCAGCTTCCGCAGAACAGGGCTTCCTTGGCGTTCTCGGCTTGGCAGTTTTGGCACTTCATGGTTTCTCCTATCGGTCGGTGGTTTTCGCCTTTGCGATGGTCGTATAGTACGTAATAGGGAAAACCTGAAAAAGAGATTTTGAAAGGGTAAAAATGAAGGTCATCGACCAGGTTAAAACGCCGCAAGGGCAGCTTCCCGCGAAAAAGGCAACGCTGACCACGCCGAGCGAGAACGGCACGCCCACCTTGATCGAGTTCGACCTGCTTTCCCCGCAAGAGCTCGCCGCGCGCAGCGCCAGTCAAAGCACGCCCGACGCGCCGCGCTCCTTGAGCGTTGAGGGGCTTTCCGTCATCAAGTGGCTCAACCAAATCGAGCCCTTCGCGCAGCAAAGCGGCCCTTTATTCGGTCTTTCAAGCGTCGAAAGCGTCGCCGACTGGCAAAGCGCCATCACCGTGGCGCGCGCCGTCGTGTCGATGCAAGAAGCGCTCAACGGCGCAAAAACCCTCGGCGCGTCCACCATGCCCGTCGAGAAGTTCGCCGTGCGCGCGTCCAACACCGGCAGCGAGTTCACGCTGTACACCGTGTCGTTCGACCTCGGAGCGGCGGGTGCGTCCGACTACGCGCGCATCATGCCGCCGTTGCCGTGGTTCCGCAAGTTTCGCCAGCACAGCGGCTTCGACTACTCGTTCATGTCGGCGGAGGTCGACGAGGGGCGCATCATCCTGTCGGCCTTCCTGCTGTCGTTCTCGCGCGAGATTTCCATGGCCGACTTCGCCGCCGCCGTCACCTACTTCATGGACGACCCGAGCGTCATGCAGGAGGCGCTCGTCACCTTCGCGCACGACAGCGGCACATACGACGATGCAAGCGGCGGGGCAGGCGGGGCGACCAGCGGCGGGCTCGGCGGCGCACCCAGCGGCGCGCCGGCCACCCTGCAAACCGACGAGATCATCGGCCTTCTGTCAACGACAAGCAACCTGTTGGTCACCGAGGCATCGCTTGGGGAAGATGACTATCCTCACCTGCAGAAACTCGTGTACGCGCTCATTTCGCTGCACCTGCAGGGCGTGACAGTCGACGTGTTCAGCTCCACCGAGGGCAACGACTTCATGTCCTTCAACACGTACCTGAGCTACCTGTGGTACGGCTTCGCCAAGCAGCTCGGCCAGGTGAAAATCGGCTACTGCGCGATATGCGGCACCGGGTTCTCGCTCACGGGGCACCGCGGCATCGCGCGGCGGTTCTGCAGCGAGAAGTGCAAGACGAAGGCGAAAAACGAGCGCACGAAGGCGCAGCGCGACGAGGCACGGGAGATGTTCGCCGCCGGGCGCGATGTTGCCGAGGTGGCGCGTGCGCTTTACCCGAGCGAGCTGCCGAAAGAGGCGCGCAACCACGTGTGCACCAGTCTGCGCGGTTGGCGCGCGCTGCAGCACGACGTCGACGAGGCCATCGTGCTGCGCGGCGAGCGCCTGGAGCTGCTCGAGCGCGTCATTCGCGAGGGTGTGTGGACGAAAACCGACATCGCCAAGCGCGCGCAATACCTCAAGGACAACCCCCGCCTCATGCGCGAAGTGCAGCAACGAGCGAAGGGGAAGTAGGCAGCGCCCTCGCTCGGAGCGCGGGGACGCCGCCGTTCGTTCGCCCTCCTATTGCCCGTAGTTCGACAGGAACGCTCGGGTGCGGTCGTGTTGGGGGTTGTTGATAACGTCGGCGGCGGCGCCCTGCTCCACGATGACGCCGCCGTCCATGAAGATGATCTGGTCGGCCACGTCGCGCGCGAAGCTCATCTCGTGCGTGACGATCGCCATGGTCATGCGCTCAGACGCCAGCTCGCGAATGACTTTCAGCACCTCGCGCGTGAGCTCAGGGTCGAGCGCGCTCGTCGGCTCGTCGAAAAACAGCACGTCGGGGTTCATCGCCAGCGCGCGGGCAATCGCCACGCGCTGCTGCTGCCCGCCCGACAAGTCGCACGGCACCATGTCTTCCTTGCCTTCAAGGCCCATCTTCGCCAAAAGCTCGCGCCCGCGCGCAAGCGCCTGCTCGCGCGGCTGCTTCTGCACGCTGATCAGCGCATCCGTCACGTTTTTCAGCACCGTGTAGTGCGGAAACAGGTTGAAGTTCTGGAACACCAGGCCAAAACGCGTCTTCGCCTCGCGCACGACGTCCTTGCCGCCGTACACCGCGCGCCCCTGTGCGTCGGTGGTGGTCACCGCCAGGTCGCCGTAGGAAAGCTCGCCCGCGTCGAGCGTTTCCAACATGGTAAGGCAGCGCAGAAGCGTCGACTTGCCGCCGCCCGACGGCCCGATGATCGCCAGCACGTCGCCCTTGTTGACCGTAAGCGAGATGTCTTTCAGCACATGGTTGTCCCCGAAGCTCTTGCGCGCGTGCTTCAACTCAACAACTGGTTTTTGGTTTTCCATGAAGAAGAGCCTTCCTGCTTTTTTGTAGTTTATTCGCGTGACAAGGGGACAGGTCATTTGTCACATTGGCAAAGCGCAAGGGAACAAAAGATTTTCGCAATGTGACAAATGACCTGTCCCCTTGTCACGATTGCCTCACTTAGTCGTGATAGTAGTCGAGGCGTTTCTCGACGCGGTTCAGCACGAACTCGATGGCCAGGCAGCACACCCAGTAGATGGCCGCCGCAATGGCGTAGGGAATCATCGAAACCTCGCGCGCCGCGAGCGCCTTGGCGTTCGAGAACATCTCAGGGATGGCCAGCACGAACGCAAGCGAGGTATCCTTCACCAGCGTGATGATCTCGTTGCCCATGGCCGGCAGAATGCGCTTGATCACCTGCGGCAACACGATTTTCATGAACGTCTGCGCGCGCGAGTAGCCAAGCACGCTCGCCGCCTCGTACTGCCCGCGCGGGATCGACTGGATGCCGCTGCGGTAGATTTCCGCGAAGTACGCCGCGTAGTTCAGGATGAAGCCGATGCAGCACGCCGTGAACTTCCAATCCGCCCCCATCTGCAAGCCCAACAGGTAATACGGGCCGAACATGATGGCCATCAGCTGCAGCATAAGCGGCGTGCCGCGCAGGATGGAGATGTAGAGCTGCGCTATCCACGAGAGCGGCTTGAACTTGCTCATGCGCGCAAGCGCTATGACCACACCCAACGGCAGCGACCCGATCAGCGTGATGAAGAAAATCTGGGACGTGAGCACCAGGCCCTCGCCCAGAATACCCATCAGTGTTCCGAATTCCACGTATGCTCCCCTTTGCTCGACTTACGCTGGTTGCGAGGCCGCCGCGCATATGTCGCGAAGACGCCGCAATCAACCAAGTCGTTTTACGCACGTCGCGGGCGAAGGCCCGAAAGCCCCCGCCCGCATATGATAGTTACTCCAACACCGAGCGCTTCGCAGCGTCGGCGAGTTCCGTCTGTCCCGTCAGCAACGGCGGAACGAAAAACTATTTCAGAATCCAGTTGTCGAAGGTCAGGCCGTACTCCTCGTACTTCTTGCACAGCTCCTCGACGGTGCCGTCCTCATACATTTCCTTGAGCGTGGCGGTAATCTGGTCGGCCAACTCGGTGTCGCCCTTCTTCACGCCCACCGCGTAGTGCTCAGAGCTCAGCGCCTCGTCAAGCTGCACGTAGGCGTCGGGGTTGGCAGCCATCTGATAAGCCGCAATGGACAGGTCGCACGCCACGGCGTCGACCATGCCGCTCTCAAGCTGCATGAAGGCGTTGTTGTAGTCGCCGATGGTCTGCAGCTCGGCGAACGTGGCAGCCAGATCAGCGCGGCCACCCTCTTCGTCGTTCTCCAGCACGTCAAGCGCCGCCGAGTCAACCTGCGTGATGACGGTCTTGCCGGCCAAATCCTCAAGCGAGGCCACGTCGGAGCCCTTCTTCACCACAATAACCTGCTCATTGAGCATGTACGGCTCGCTGAACGTGTAGTCGTCCTCGCGGCCTTCCATCGTGAAGCCGTTCCAGATGGCGGTAATGGTGCCCTGGTTCAGCAGCGCGTCCTTGGCATCCCAGTCGATGGCCTGCTGCTCGTACTCCCAACCGTTGCGCTCGGCAACCTCGGCCGCCAGGTCAAGGTCGAAGCCGGTCTCTTTGCCGTCGTCGCCGATGAAGCCGTACGGCGGGTAGGCGTTGTCGAAGCCCACGATGAGCTTCGTGGTTTCCGCAGACGCGTTGTCGGCAGCGCTTGAGCTGGCCGAGCTTGCGTTGTTGCTCGAGCAGCCCGCCAGCGCAAACACGCTCAGGCTCAGCGCAGCAACAGCCGCAACGAGCGTTGTAACCTTCTTCTTCATTTCGCTTCCTCCCGAAAAAACTTTCGCGCGGAACGCTGTTCCCCCAACGCTCCATCACATTACTACTCCACCGTACTAAAGCGGTAAAGCGAATGAAAGTATAGCACAGCGCGCCGTGTGCCACGCAAGAAACCGCGAATAGCGAGGATATGCCCGCCGTCGGCAAAGCAACGCGGCCCGCGAGCCTTCAACAAGCCCCCAGGCCGCGAAACGTCACAGCCTCTTTTCGTCGGCAAGCCGGTCGGCAAAACCGCCCGATGCGTTAATGCACCCACTCCGCGAGGCACGCGTCGAGCCCCGCCTCGATCTCGGCGCGGTCCATATGCCGCCCGATGATGCACAAACGCGTCATGCGATCGCCGTAAACCGGGTCCCAGTTGTCGCGCAGCTGCGGCGCCTCCTCAAACGCCTGCTGACGTTCCTCTTCCGACATGGCGGCCACGAACTGGCCCGTCTCGGTTACCGAGCGCTGAGCCCCCGCCTGCTCAAACAGGTAACACATATCGGGGTCGAGCGTCGCCCACAGCATGCCCTTGGTGCGCACGATGCTCTTGGGCCACTCCAGCGTGTAGTCGCCCAGTTTCTCAAGGTCGAACGGCTTGCGGCGCTCGTAGACGAACGTGGAAATGTCGTACTCGAGCACCTCGGGGTCTTCGTGCTCCTCGGGATGCTCCATCGCCTCGGCCCACACCGCCGAGTCGTACGCCTTCTCAAACTCAAAGCGACCGGTGTTGAGCACCTCGTCAAGCGGTACGTCGCCCTTGACGGCCTCAACGATGACCGCGTCTTTCTGCAGGCTGCGCACCAGCGCCTTGAGCTCGGCCACCTGCTCGGGCGTCACCATGTCGGTTTTGTTGAGCACCAGCGTGGTGCAAAACTCGATTTGCTGGATGAGAAGGCTCTCGACATCGTCTTCTTCGACGTTCTCGTCGAGTAGGGCGTGCCCGCCGTTGAACTCATCGTACATACGCGCGCAGTCGACCACCGCGACGATGTTGTCGAGCGCCAAAGGCGCGCTCCCCTGCGACTCGTCGCAAAACGCGCTGATGGTGTAGGCGATGGGAATGGGCTCGCAAATGCCCGACGCCTCGATGATGATGTAGTCGAACTCGCCCGACGCGGCAATGTCGCTCAGCTGCTGCGCCAAGTCGTCCGACAGCGTGCAGCAGATGCAGCCGTTGGTCAGCGGAATGATGTCGTCGGCCTGCGTGAAGCCGCCGTCGCGGATGAGGCTTGCGTCCACGTTGACCTCGCCGATGTCGTTGACGATCACCGCCGCGCGAATGCCGCGGTCGTTCGCAAGGATGTGGTTGAGCAGCGTGGTTTTCCCCGCGCCCAGATAGCCCGTCAGAAGGGCAATTTTCACCTGCTTGTTCTCAGGCATGTGTTTCTCCTATCGGTTGACCCAGCGCGCGCTACCGCGCGTGCAACGTTACCTGCAACAATTTGAAGCCCGCGCCGTCTGCGCCCTCAACGGCGTGCAGCACATGCGCCGGCACCTTGAGCACCTCGCCTGCGCCCACGCGCACAGTGCGCTCGGGCAGAGCAACCGCCGCCGCGCCTTCCACCACGTAGTACAGCGTGTCCCCGAAGTATTCCTCTTCGCTCACGCTCTCACCCGGCGCGAACGCCAAAAGCGTCATGTCGAAGCCTGCGTCGCGCGTAAGGGCGCAGCTCGACACTTGCCCCGGGCGCGCCTCGATCAGACCCGCCAAGGACGCGGCGGTTTCCTCAGGCAGATTCCTCAACGGCATGATGCACCCTCGCCCTCGCCCGCACTACAGCTACGCCACGGGTTTCACAACGGTGAGCTGCATCTTGAACGGCGTCACGCCGCGCACACTGTGGGGGCTGCCCGCCGTCATCACGATGGACTGGCCGGCGCCCAACCGATGCGGCACGTCGTTCACCGTGATCTCGCCTATGCCCTCGATCACCGTGATGAGCGCGTCACCCGGCGCCGCGTGGCTCGACATGCCCTCGTCGGCATCGATGGCGAACACCGTCATCTTGCATCCCGACGTCTGCGAGAGCGTGAGGCTGTTCACCTTGCCCGCCTCCAGCTGCACCAAGTCGGCCAGCCCGAACACCGCCCCGTGTTCCACGTTTTTGATCATCTCATCCGCCATTGCGGCCTCCTGTAGTTTCCTTCGGCGTTTCCGAAACGAATCTTTGCGCCCATTGTACTACGAACGGTTGACGAGCGATTGGTATGCCTTGACCCCGAGCGGCAGGACGGCGGGCTGCAAACGACGGCGCACGTTTTGCAGCTCGGCGGGAATGTCGATATGCTGCGGGCACTTCCGCGCGCACGCCCCGCACTGCACACAGTCGCTTACGAAATGCGCGTCGCCCTTCGCGCCCATTGCCCCCACGCCCGTCAGATAGCTCCATATGCCGTGAACGCGTCCCAACGTGAACGACTCGTTGTACGCCGCGAACGCGGCAGGGATGCTGATGCCTTTCGGGCACGGCAAGCAGTAGTTGCACCCCGTGCACGGCACGCGAAAACCCTCCTGGAACGCCTTGCGCGCAGCGTTGATGGCAGCGCGTTCCCCTTCGGTGAGCATACCGGCTTGCGCAGCGCTCGCCATGGCGCAATTGTCGTCAAGCTGACCTGCCGCGTTCATGCCCGACAGCACGCACGTAACCTCGGGTTGGTCCCACAGCCACCGCAAGCCCCACGCCGCAGGGCTCATCTGCGCATCGACGCGATCAAGCTCCTGCCGTGCCTTCGGCGGCAGCTTGTCGGCCAGTTTCCCGCCCAGCAGCGGCTCCATCACGATGACGGGCAGCCCGCGCTCGGACGCCATGCGCAGCCCCTCCCGCCCCGCTTGGTAATGCTCGTTCACGTAGTTGTATTGAATCTGCACGAAGTCCCAGTCGTAGGCGGTAAGCATTTTTTCGAACTCGGGAAACGGCCCGTGAAACGAAAACCCGATGGCGCCAATGGCGCCCGCTTGCTTTTTCTTTGCAATCCAGTCGCACACGCCCAGCTGGCAGATGCGCTCCCATTGGTCGGCGCTTGTGACGTTGTGGATGAGGTAGTAGTCGATGCGATCGGTTTGCAGGCGCTTGAGCGAAGTGGCGAAAATGCGCTCGAAGTCGCCGGCCGATTTGCATGCCATATGCGGCAGCTTGTCGGCGATAAGCACCTTGTCGCGCACGCCCAAATCAGCGAGCGCCCGCCCCAACGCGTCTTCACTTCCCGAGTATGCGTACGCCGTGTCGAAGTAGTTGACGCCCTGTTCGACAGCGCGCGCAACCAGCGCCGTTGTGGACGCTTGGTCGATGCTTCCCATTGTGCGCGGGAAACGCATACACCCAAACCCTAGCACCGACAGCGTATTGCCGTTGCGTCCATCCTCACGATACCGCATCGCGCCCCCTATACGCCCAGCTGCGCCCTCAGAGCGCTTTGCATCGTCTGTGAGAAGTTCACGCCCCGCTCGACAGCCAACGCATTAAGCCATGCGGGCAACGTAATAGTGCGGTTAACGGCCTTGTTCGACTGGGCAAGACGCACCGTAGGCATATATACATCCACCAGCACCGTGCTTTCGCCTGGCGCAAGCTTAACCTGAGACAAAGGCGTGGGAGCAGGTATAACCTCACCGTCCTCCTCCATGCCGCACAACACACAGCCGAGCAACTCGCGCGCAGACAGCAAGGCGTCGTCGTCATCGAGCCCGCTGGTCGCAACGCCCAAGTCAGGAAACTCGACGGCCACTTCGCAATCGTCCTCATGGGTAAACACGGCTGGGTAAAAATAACGGTCCTTCTTTTTCAACGTCTTCCTCTTTTCCGCAGACTAAATGTAACAAATATAAAACTATTTGTTAATAAACATAATAGCTGTCCTTCTTGGGGGAAGTTAGGGCTTGCCCAGCCTTGTATATAGAAATCCGCTAACCAACAGGCAAGGGCTCAAGCTAAAACGTCTCGCGCACCACGAGGTCCTCGAGCGCTTTGCGGTCGGTGTGGCGCGGGGCGGGCTCTACCGTCGAGGTGCCCAGCATCAAGAACTGGTACGGAACGATGTTCCGAGGCAGGTTGAACTGCTTGCGCGCCTCATCGGGGTCGTACGCGCCGACGATGCACGAGTCGACGCCGCACGCCTTCGCCGCCAGCGCCATCTGCATGACCGCCAGCCCGCAGTCGACCCAGCCGTAGTCGGGCACCACCGGGCTTTTCGCCGACTCGTCGATGTTGAAGCACACGAGCACCGCCGTCGGCGCGCCGTAGCGGCACTTCGTGCACGCGTCGATTTTCGCCAGCCCCTCAGCGCTCTGGATAACCAAAAAGCGCCACGGTTGATTGTTGCACGCCGAAGGGGCGATGTGGCCCGCCTCCAAAATGTCGGCAAGTTGCTGGTCGGTCAGTTGCGCGTCAGAGAAGCCGCGCGCCGAGTAACGTTCGCGCATCAATTCAAGTGCATCCATGGGATCCGTCCTTTCGCTTTCGCTGTTGTTGCTTTTCGAAGCGCATTGTAGCGCAGCGCGAATGCGAAAGCTCACGCCGCTTCTACGAAAGTTTCAACCCAACAATGCAAACGACCAAGCCCACGAAAAACGCACGTCAAGCGAAGCGATGCGCCCCTACAAGCAAGATTCGAGGTATTCGGGAAGGTATTCGCGCAACATCGGCAAGGCGAACTCAACCTTGCTTCTCCCCGACTGCTGAATTACCCCCTGATCAAGCAGACGCCGTTTGTAAGTCGACACGTGGCTGGCGCTTCTGCCGAGCCGGGTTGCGATGTCGGCAGGAGTGCTCGACCCGGGGTCGACAAGCATCGCCCCCAAAAACTCCAAATCCCTCTCAGACAAATCATCGAGCGTGGGGCGAAGGACGCGCATTTTCATGTCGTTTTCCGCCATGGCCGCGCCCTGTTCTATATCTTCCAAAGAAACACTCTCGCGCTCCCCTGAAAACTGCCACGAACGGAAACCCACAAGCTGCATCATGAAGGGAAAACCCTTGATGGCCTTCGCCGCACGTTCGAGAGCCTTATCCCCTATCTTTTTCTGGGAGAACTCAACCGTCTGCCTAAACGCAGACTCCACTTCGTAATCCTCTATGCGCGCAAGGCGATGCTGGCACGCGCGGCGAAGGAACGACGTCGACTTTCCGCTGATAAGCCCTGAAACCTTGTGCGGCAACCCCGCCATAAGAAGGGCAACCTTTCTGTCCTCCCGCACAAAATGCTGATAGACCGCCACGAGTTGGATCATTTCATCAAGCCGCGGCTCAACCTCGTCAACCGTGATAAGGAGCCCGACGTCATGCTCGGCAAAAGCCTCCAGAACATCGGTCATCCTGCTGCGCCAATTCAATGTCCTTTCCGGCTGGTTCTCCCATTCCAAGCCGAAAGCCTGCCCGACGGACACGCCTTTGAGCCTCGGCGCATCTTTGCCGTCGAGGAATTCGGCGCCCCTGCGCAGCGCTTGCTCGAAAACGTCCTCCAGCATGCCGGGGAAGGCCGTGGTGCTGACGGAAATCCATCCGCGCTGCTCGGCCTCGGACGCCAAGCACGACAAAAGGGCGGTTTTACCCGTCCCTCTTGCCCCAATGAGAATGGTGGAGAGGTTCGGATCGCGGACGGGACTTTCGAAAGCGCGCTTCATTTCCTCAAGCAAGAAGCTCCGCCCTGCCATATGCATGGGAACCTGCCCGAAATTGGGGGTAAAGGGATTATTGCGGAAACTTTCGTCCATGGCTCTTTCACCCCTTCCCTGGCGCCATCGCCACTAAAAGCCGCGGCCATCCGACACACGCTTTTGCTTTGTTTGATTGCTATTGTAACGCTTTATTTTGTTTTGAAACCTTTATTTTGTTTTGAACATCTTCGAACGTTTTCGAATGCTTTCTTTTGTTTTGATTCTTCTCTTGTCGATTGTCCTTCGTTCGCTAAACTGAATTGAAAAAACCCGCCTCCCTGTGTGAGAAGCGGGTTTAATTTGGACGGCTCCGTTTGAAACTAGACTTTACAGCGCGGCGTATTCCTTGTCGGCGACGGGCTCGAGCCATTCGTTGCTGGTGCTTTTGCCCGGCACCTCAATGGCCAGGTGCGAGAACCAGCTGTCCGCCGCGGCGCCGTGCCAATGCTTCACCTCGGGCGGGATGTTCACGACGTCGCCCGGCCTCATCTCGACGGCCGGCTTGCCCCACTCCTGGTAGTAGCCGCGCCCCGCCACGCACACGAGGATTTGCCCGCCGCCCTCGGTGGCGTGGTGGACGTGCCAGTTGTTGCGGCAACCCGGCTCGAACGTCACGTTGAACACGCCCACCTGATCGGTCGACACGGGCGCAAGGTAGCTTTGCCCCACGAAGTATTGCGCAAAGGCGTCGTTGGGCGCGCCGATGGGAAACGGCATCGACGCCTCGTGGCGCGCGCGGGCGTCGTCGGCGGCAGCACCTGCGGGCACACCCTCAGTCGCGCCGTCGGCTGCGCTGGACGCGCCTACGCCCTCGGTCGAGCCTTCCACGTCCCACACGTCCTTCGCCATGTTGAACACCGCCCACGCCTTCGGCCACCCGGCGTAAAACGCCACGTGCGTGACGGCCGCCGCGATCTCGCGCTGCGTCACGCCGTGGTTCTTCGCGTTTTGCAGGTGAAACTTCAGCGAGCTGTCAGTGACGCCCGACGCCATGAGCGCCACCACCGTGATCAGGCTGCGCGTCTTCACGTCAAGCCCCGCATCGTTCCAGTTCTCGCCAAACAGCACGTCGTCGTTGTAGTGCGCAAACGCGGGCGCGAACTTGCCCAATGCGTCGCGACCTGCGGTTTGAACGATCTTTTCCATGATACTTTCCTTTCTATTTCCCTATTCTCCGAAATACGCCGCGATCTCGCCCATGCGCGCGCCCTGCGCCACGCCGAAGGGGCAACGCTTATCGCAATGCCCGCATTCGACGCACTCCGACGCATGGTGCTCAAGCTCGCGGTAGTGATCGGCGGCCATCGCGTCGCCCAAGCGCGCGAGGTCGTAGTACTTGTTGGCAAGCCCGATGGCGATGCCCTGCGGGCACGGCTGGCAGTGGTTGCAGTACACGCACGCGGGCTTGCCGCCCACGGGCACCAGTTTCCCCAGCTCGGCGTAGTCGCGCTGCTCGGGCGACGCGTCCAGATACGCCAGAATGTCGTCCAAGTCCCACTTGCCGCGCACGCCCGGCAGCACCGACACCACGCCAGGGCGGTCGAGCGCGTATTGGATGCATTGAGCCTGCGTGAGGGCACGCCCGAACGGTGAGGTGCGCTCGTCAAGCATCTGCCCGCCCGCAAACGCCTTCATCACCGTTATGCCCACGCCCGCGCGCTCGAACTCGCGGTAAAGCGCCGCGCGCTCGTCGGTGGCACCCTTGCCGTACGCCGACTCGTCGGTGTAGTCGTACATCGGGTTTAAGCTGAACATGCCGAGGTCCATCTCGCCTGTGGCCAAGAAGCGCCGCGCGATGGACACGCTGTGCGTGCTGAACGCCAAATGGCGAATGGCGCCCCGCTCCTTCAAGCGGCACGCGTAGTCCCAGATACCACCGTTCATCACGCGGTCGAAGTCGGCATCCTCGTCGATGCAGTGGATGAACCCGAAGTCGGCGTAGTCGGTGCCGAGCAGCGCCAGCCGCGCCTCGAACTCGCGCCGCGCCACCTTCGCGTTGGTGGTCCAGCCGTACTTGCCGCTGGAGTAGTCGGCGCCCAGATGTATTTGCAGCATCGCGCGCTCGCGCTGCCCGCGCAAAGCCCGCGCGTAACCCTCGAACGCCACCGCGTCGCTCGGGATGAAGTCGAACAGGTTCACGCCCGCGTCGAGCGCCGCGCGCACCGTTTGCTCCACCTCGCGCGTGCCGGCGTGATGGATGCTTCCCATCCCCAAGCCGATCACGCTTATCTTCTCGCCGCCGTGCGGCAGCGTACGGTAAACCATCTCCGCCATGCGCTCTCCTTCTCTTCACCTGAGCTGCACACCAGGTTAATACTTGGAGTTAGCTTCAAGTCAAGAGATATTCAACAAAGCGCCTTAGTCTACGGAAATACCGTGCCGCTTAATGGCGAAGAAACGGGTTTTCCCTGATCACGTTACCCGCGTGCCGCCAGCTTCTCCTTCGATACGATCCGGCAAACAATGACGCCTTCGCTCATCACGTCGCCCGCGTCGTCGTACGCCGCCACGTTCCAAAACTGCTTGATGCCGCCCGCGCGCCCGTGCGACGGCTCCTCGCGATCGAGCGTCGCCACGCCGAGCACGCTGCCGGCGCGCCCGCTTTTGAGGTGGCGCACATGCACGTCGACGCCGAACGGCTGCTCCTTCTCAAGATCGCAGTTCAACTCCGCCCCGCGACTTGCCACCGACTCCAAAAGAGCAATCGTCGCCCCGCCGTGCACCAACCCAAACGGCTGCGTGATCTCGTAGCGAATAGGCATGCGCGCCTCCACGCGATCGGGCCGCTCAACTTCAAACACCACGCCAAGCGCCTCGTTCATGCCGCCGATGTTGCCTTCGCTCATTTCGAATCCTTTCGTGTGCCCTTCCCCCACCTGCTCGGCTTGCCGGGGCCTTTGCGCAACTCCTCCATCGTAAGCGGCCGGTCAAACGCGTTGCGCTGGAAAAACAGCCACGCCACCAGCACAATGCCCACGACGCCCACCTGAATGGTGCCCTCGAACAGAAACTCCGCTCCCGCAATGATCGACAGCAGCGAAAGCGTCACCGCCCACGCCGTGCGGAAGCGCATGACAAGCCCCACCGCGCACACGATCAACAGCACCGACCCAACGATCAGCGGAATACCCACAAAAAGCGCGCTCATGTCGACCCATTCGGTCAGCATCGTGAACGGCTTGAACACGTCGGGCAAAAACGACAGCCCGATGTTCACCACGCCCACCAAAAACACGAGCGTGCCCGAAATCCAGCCGATGTCCTTGTGTTTCTGCTCTTCGGACGCCGTTTTCTTCGACGAGAAGAAGCCCGACTGCGAAAGCAGCACCGCACCGATGCAGAACGGCACCCAGAACATGATGCCGCGGTACACCAGCGCGATGGCCGTGGCCGTGGCAAGCGAGCAGCCGTACGCCGTGAGGATGGCCGCGATGGCCGCCTCCACCACGCCTACGCCCTGCGGCGTGGGACTCAAGATCACCGAGATGGCCGCCACCGCAAACGCCGCCACGAGCGCCGCCACGTTCTCGAAGCCGAACGCGTAGCCGATGGCAACCAGGCACGCCATGTTCAAAATAGCCGAGAACGACGCATAGCTCACCGTGATGAGCGCGCCTTTCGGGTTCGACGCCAAGATGTTCGCCGTGTTCACGAACGAGCGCGCCGTGTGCCGCCCCCAGCCGTCCTTCAACTGACGACGGAACAGGCCGACCACACGCCGGGCGGGGCGCTCAAGCCACAAGAAGAAGCGGTACAGCACGCGCGGGCGGAAGTGCCCAATGAAAAACAAGCTCGACAGCACCAAAAGCACGCCCGCAAGCGCCAAGCCGCCCACCAAAAACAGCGTATTCATCTGGCCCGCCACGAGCATGGTCACAAACCCGATGGTGGAAATGACGAAGATGGCGGCGAAGTAGCCTATCTGCGAGAGGATGGCGCCGCCCGTCGACTGACCCGCGTCGCAGCCCTGCCGCCGCGCGTCGTCGATGATGAAGGCCACGCCCGTCGCGCCCGAGAACAGGCAAAACGTGTTGATGAACACCAGCGAGTAAATGAGAACAACGTTGTGCCAAAACCCCGTGCGATGCCCTACCGCGTCGAACGCCGCGTCGTAGGAGGCCGCCTGCACGAAATGGCGCGCCAACATGGCCACAACCGACAACACCAGAGGAATGAGCGCTCCGGTTTTCAGCGTGTCGAGAAAGTTCGACAGGTAGTCGGCGTTCGCAATAAGGAAACACACGGTGACGATGCCGATTATCAGCAGCAGCGCTTTCTTCAAGCAACGTCCCCTTTCGGCGTTTTGGTGCAGCGGTCGGTTTCGGTTCGTACCCCCACATTATAGTGCATAAGCCACGCTCCGAGCTTTCGCGTCGAGGTTGCAGGAAATCAACAGGGGAAAGAAGGAGATCGGAAGGCAAAACGTCGCGCTTCGCGCTCCTTTCAGAACAGCCCACTGGGCTGTTCTGCCCTCGCGGGGTTCAAATCGCGCGGGGTTTCCGGAAACGAAAAGAGCCCCAATGCTGGGGCTCTGTTGATAATGGTGGTCGCTGAGGGATTTGAACCCCCGACCCACTGCTTGTAAGGCAGTTGCGCTCCCGCTGCGCCAAGCGACCGTATGCATGCGCGTCAAGCGCTCGGCTATTCTCGCACACCCGCCCGCGTTTCGCAAGCGCCGCGAGCAACCGCCGTCAGAACACCATGCCGAAGTGCTCGTCCAGCGCGCGCGCCAGCTCCGCGTCGTCCGCCAACTCGACCACGCGCTTGTGCCCGTTCTCGCGCAACGTCAGCTTGTAGTCCATAATCGACTTGTGCCCGCAGGTCGTGCGCAAATTCACCACCATGTGGTCGCGAAACAGCGTGCCAGGCTGCGAAAACGCCACGTTGAGCGCGTCGAAGTCGATGTCCTCCACCGCCGCCTCGCACACCTCGAGCTCGGTTTGCCTGCGCACGGGAGCGGCGTCGTCGAACAGGTCGAAGCTTGACCGCGTCACGCGATCAATGCGCCACCAGCCGTCGCCGCCCCGCCTCGGCGTGTAATGCTCGTCGTTGATCGCCTGCTCCGCACCGTCGACAAGCGTCAACGCGCCGGCCGCCATAGGGCCGCCAAACCCTACGTCGGCGAAGCGCTCCGCGCCGTCGATGAGTGCCAGGATGCCGCGATGGTTGATGGGCATACGGCCGTCGCGCCCGCGCACCGCGCGGCACAGACACGGCCGCACGTCAAAGCCGAGCGTGCGCAAAAGTTCCTCGAACAGCTTGTTCAGCTCGAAGCAGAAACCGCCCAAACGGCGCGTCACAAGCTTGTCGAACAGCGCGTCGACCTCCACGCACGGAACCTTGCCCGAGCGATAGATCGAAACCGTCTCGAACGGCACCGCGCACTGGTGCGCGAACGTCAAGCGCGAGAGCGTCTCCATGTCACACGCAAGCGCGCCCGAGCCGAACCGGTCGGCGTCCGCCGCGCACCCGATGCGCTCCAGATAACGCTTAACCTGGTCGGCAGTCAGCATCGCCGCACACCCTACAGCGTCACGAAGCTGTCGGGGAACTGCTTGTTGGCGTTCAGCACGTCGGCGCTCGTGTCGCCGTAGCGCAGCCACTCGGCGTCGGTGGGCTTGCGCTTGATCATGGCGTTTTCCATGACCTCCTTGAGTGCCTTGGTCTTGAGCGCGTAGATTTCCATGTCCTCAAGACGCCCCTCGCGCTCGATCTGCTGGCGCTTGTACGCCTTGTCTTGGATGTCGTCGCCCGGGATGATGGCGTAGAAGTCCTCGGCGTCGAGCGTGTAGCCGCGATGCTGCGCATACGCCCACAGCGCCGAGTCCTCCTTGAGGCTTTGGACCGTGCGCTCCTTCACGTCGAGGTAGAGCTGGTCGATGGTCATGCCGCGCTGACGGCAGAACTCGTCGATCGACATACCGTTGCGGCTGATCATGTCTTCAAGGCGCATGTTCGCCGCGTAGATCGACTCCTCCACCAGGTCAGCGGGGAGCTCCTCCACCAGGCGCGTCGAAAGCTCCTTGCAGATGGCGTTTTGGTCGGAAAGCTCCTGCACCTCGCGGTTGTCGCGATACATATTGTAACGAATGAAGATCATCAGCTCTTCGACGCTTTTGAAGTCCTTGGTGTGCGCGGCCACCCACTGGTTGGAAAGCCGGGGTTCCTCGCCCTCCTTGCAGCACTGCAGCTTCAGCCAGCGAAGCGCCTGCTCACGAATAATGTCCTCGGGAATGCGCACCTCTTCGCAGATGGCGTAAACCGGGTCGTAAGAAGTCAACGTAAAATCTTGCTGTGCCATTTTCCCTACCTGTAACTTTCACCTTGATCGCCACCCAGCAGCTTCGACTGCTCCTGCATGTGCTGCGCCTTCTCCTGCGCCGACACGAAGTTCTCGGGCGCGTCCTCGATCTCCAGGATCTCAACCTCGAACGTCAGGGCCTTGCCCGCGAGCGGATGGTTCAGGTCGAACTTCACCACGCCGTTGTTGACCTCAAGCACGGTCGCCGGCGTCGGGGTGCCGTCCTCGCTGTTCGACATCCAGATGCGCTTGCCCACCTCAACGCGCGCGGGAATCTGCTCGATGGGAACCTCGGCGGTGAAGTCTTCCAGGTACTCGCCGTAGGCGTCGTACTCGCTCACGGTGAAGGTGCGCTTCTCGCCCACCTCGTTCATCTCCAGAATGGCGCGCTCGAAGCCGTCGATGGCCATGTCCATGCCGGTTTGAAACTTCATGGGCTTCTCGGCGTCGGCGAAGCCGAACACCGTGCCGTCGTCAAGCGTGCCCTTGTAGGTCAACGTGACGGTCGATCCAAGTTCCATATTATGCGTCCTTTCTCAAAGGAATTGATACCTGATCAGGCTATTCGCTTACAACCGTTACCTCGGCCGTGTCGACCAGCCACTGGGTTGCCTTCTGCTGGCGGCACATCTTGCGCACGTCCGACATGCGGTTGGCCTTCTCCCACGACGCGCGCGTGGCGGCGGGGTCCTCGTCGTTGGCGAACATCGCGTCGACGTCCTCGTCGGTGATCTCCAACTTCTGCGCCGCGAACAACGCCTCCAGCGCGCAGTCGATCGACGCGCGGCGCACCGACTCGCGGTTCACGTCGTCTTTCATCTGCTCGGCCTTCACGCTGTTCTCGAGCATCCACTGCTGCAGGTTCGTGCCCTGTTTCTCCAGCGACTGCATGAACTCGCGGCTCACGTCCTGGCGAATGAAGTCAACGTAGTACGCGGGCACCTCG
>JAUNGO010000032.1 GCA_030524475.1 Eggerthellaceae bacterium
TGCGCTTCGAACCCGTCGCGCGTGCGCTCCGAACCCGCCTCCCGCGCATCCGAAGCTTCTCGCGCGTGCCCCGGTCGAGCCGGTCTTCCGCGTC
Source organism: Eggerthellaceae bacterium (assembly GCA_030524475.1). GTDB lineage: Bacteria > Actinomycetota > Coriobacteriia > Coriobacteriales > Eggerthellaceae > CAAEEV01. The sequence goes on from JAUNGO010000032.1 coordinate 95, forward strand.
TTCCGCGCCCGCCGCCCCATCTCTCACGCCTTCCGAACCCGCTACACGCGCAATTCTTCCGCATTCCGCTTATTTCCCATTGACATTCTTTCGCGCGCGTATTTACAATGCAAAAGTTGCTTTCAAAAGCCCCGTAAACGCAGATGACGTTGAGGAACGCAGGAAAGAGGGAGTCCAGGCCCACACCCCCGCGTGCCGGCGTAGGAAACCGGCGCCCAAGGCGAGCTGCACTTTTGAAAACACACTCCTGCACGGCGGTTTTCGCTCAGGCGGGAAGCGATGTTGCAGGATGCAACCTAACGGAGGAACTTAAGTGAAAACGTATTATGCGAAGCCCGGCGAGGTTGAGCGCGAGTGGCTCATCATCGACGCCGAGAACCAGGTTCTCGGTCGCGTGGCTGCCAAGGCCGCTCAAATCCTGAAGGGCAAGCACAAGCCGCAGTACACCCCCCATGTTGACACGGGCGATTTCGTGATCATCATCAACGCGGACAAGGTTCGCGTGACGGGCAACAAGGCGACTGACAAGCGCTACTATCGTCACAGCGGTTACCCCGGCGGTCTCAAGTCGGAGACGTTCACCGAGGCCATGGCGAAGCACCCCGAGCGCGTGATCGAGCATGCCGTGAAGGGCATGCTGCCGAAGAACACGCTGGGTCGCGCCCAGGGCAAGAAGCTGAAGGTCTATTGCGGCGCGGAGCATCCCCATGCTGCGCAGAAGCCCCGCAAGATTGAGATGGAGGGTTAATCATGGCGAACGAAGCACTGTACTACGGCACGGGCCGTCGTAAGAACGCGGTTGCTCGCGTACGTCTGGTCCCCGGCACGGGCAAGGTGACGATCAACGGTCGCGACGGCGACGAGTACTTCGGCCGCGAGGCGCTGATCAACTACGCCAAGACGCCCTTCAAGGTGACCGACACGGTTGACCATTTCGACGTGATCGCTCGCATCAACGGCGGCGGCATCTCCGGTCAGGCCGGTGCGCTGCGCCACGGCATCTCCCGTGCGCTGCTCGAGGCCGGCGACTACCGCGCCGAGCTGAAGAAGGCCGGCTTCCTCACCCGCGACGCCCGCGTGGTCGAGCGCAAGAAGGCAGGTCTCAAGAAGGCTCGCAAGCGCCCGCAGTTCTCCAAGCGCTAGTTTTTGCGAACACGGCGCGGCGTCGGTTTCGGCGCCGCACCGTGCGGTGCCGAAGCCGACGCTGGAGCGCTGGCGTTGTGCTGGAGCGCTGGCGCTGGTGCCGCGCCGCATCAAGCGTGCGTCCGATGCTGGTGCTATGGCATTGGCGCCGCGCGACAACAAGCCGCAAAGTAAAAAGCGACCCGCCCCTCAGGGCGGGTCGCTTTTTTTGTGCGGTGTCGCGAAGCCGACGAAGTGTCCCTCGCTGCGCCATGTTGCTGTATTGCGGGAAGGCGCAAACTTCGCCCCTTCGCCCCTTCGGCTTCCGCTGGCGAAATTCTTCCGCATGTTGCACTCTATTGTGGTAAAGTTGCTGCCATGTTTTTCACAGAGGGACATATCGACGGTTTCTGCATGGAGGGGTGCGCCATCATGACGCAGCACTTCGCGCAGAAATGTACCGGTGAGGCCGCGCAGGCCGTTATGAGCGAGCACTTCGCCCAGAAATCGTGCTGCGCCCTCTTCCAGAAAACCTATTATCGATATTAGTAGCACACGGGTTTCGTCCCGGTGCTATTTTTTTGCACTTGCGTCGGGCGAAGGTCGTGTGCGCCGCCATCTGGAGAAACGTTTCATGGCAAGAGGAAAAAGGGAAGGGTCATGGCAGTAAAGATTCTTTTGGTCTGCGTGTTCGTCGCGGTGGCGGTGGGCGTGGGCCTGTATTGCAAGAAAACAACGAGCACGGTGGACGGCTTCGTGCTCGGCGGGCGCAACGTGGGCCCGTGGATGAGCGCGTTCGCGTACGGCACCAGCTACTTCAGCGCCGTGGTGTTTGTGGGCTACGCGGGGCAGTTCGGCTTCAAGTACGGCCTGGCGGCCACGTGGGCGGGCATCGGCAACGCCATTCTCGGCTCGCTTCTGGCGTGGTGGGTGCTCGGCCCGCGCACGCGCGAGATGACGCATCGCCTCGGCGCGCAAACGATGCCCGAGTTCTTCGGCAAGCGCTACAACTCGAAGGCGCTGCGCGTTGCGGCGGCGGCCATCATCTTCGTGTTCCTGATCCCTTACACGGCATCGGTGTACAACGGCCTGTCGCGCTTGTTCGGCATGGCGTTCAACTTGCCCTATGACGTGTGCGTGATCGGCATGGCGGTGGTGACCTGCGTCTATGTGGTCATCGGCGGGTACATGGCCACGGTCATGAACGACTTCATCCAAGGCATCGTCATGCTGCTGGGCATCACGGCGGTCATTGTGGCGGTCATCATGAACAACGGCGGCTTCTCGGAGGCCATCATCTCGCTGTCGCAGATTCAAGCCGAAGGCACCAGTATGCAAGGCGCCTATATCAGCTTCTTCGGGCCCGACTTGTTCAACCTGCTCGGCGTGGTCGTTCTCACGTCGCTGGGCACGTGGGGTCTGCCGCAGATGGTGCAGAAGTTCTACGCCATCAAGAGCGGTCCTGCGGTGAAGCAGGGCGCCATCATCTCCACGCTGTTCGCGTTCGTGGTGGCCGGCGGGTCGTACTTCCTCGGCGGCTTCGGGCGCCTGTACAGCGGCCAGATCGAGTACGCCGCCAACGGCACGCCCATCTACGACTCGGTGATTCCCACCATGCTCTCGACGCTGCCCGACGTGCTGATCGGCCTGGTCATCGTGCTGGTGCTGTCGGCTTCGATGTCGACGCTGTCGTCGCTGGTGCTCACGTCGTCCTCCACGCTGACGCTCGACCTCATCAAGGGCAACCTCGTCAAGGACATGAGCGAGAAGAAGCAGCTCGTGTGGATGCGCGGGCTTTTGGTGGTGTTCATCGTGATTTCGGCGGGCATCGCGCTTCTGCAGTATCACTCCTCGATCGTGTTCATCGCGCAGCTCATGGGCTACTCGTGGGGCGCGCTGGCCGGCTCGTTCTTGGGGCCCTTCGTGTGGGGCCTGTACTCCGGTCGCATCTCGAAGGCGGGCGTGTGGTGCTCGTTCGCCATCGGCGTGGGCCTGACCGCCGTCAACATGATCATGGGCTTTGCGGGCACGCCGCTTATCGCAAGCCCCATCAACTGCGGCGCGCTGTGCATGCTGCTGTCGCTGGCGGTGGTGCCGCTGGTGAGCCTGGTCACGCCGAGCGTTCCGTTCGACGTGAAGCCGCCGAGCGCGAAGGGCGCCGCCGACCGCGAGTTCGAGCGCGAGGTTGAGGCGGAAGCCGCCATGGAGGCCGCGAAATAGCGGAAACGAAAACGCTCGCAAACAGCGGGGGTGGGGAAGCATCGCGTTTCCCCACCCCCCGTCCTATTGTTTTTCCCTGGTATGCCTCGGTGCCTCTCCGCGTCGTATCGGCGGGTTCTTTTTGATGTAGGGTCCTAGCATCGAGTGCATGTAGTCGCTTATGGCGTCCATGCAGCCTTTGCGGGCGTCCATACCCTCGTTGCATCGAGCGTATAGGAACCCCACGTTGCTCCAAATGGGGAAGTCGAACTTGACGAACACGTGGTCGGCGTCATCGCGACGCAAAAACGAGATGATCGTGTCGGTGAGCGCGACGGATTCGCCAGCCGCCACTGATTTGTCGATTTTGCCCACGTTTGACGTGCAAAAGACGACGTTGCTCGGATGGTAATGGTCGAACAGCTCGCTGGCCATCTCGTTTAAGACCGAGTAGTTCGGATACGATAAAGGGAGCGACCTCATGTCACGCGCGGATATGGTTCTCTTTCGGGGCGGAAAGAATTTCGGGCTGGCCATCGCGACAAGTTGACTCGAGAACAGTTCCTCAAAAACCACGGACTCGTCGTTGAGCAGGTCGTTGTAACGGACGAGGGGGATGTTCGCGATTGCGACGGTGTCGGCAGGGGAAAGCTTGATCGCCTGTATGGCCTCGGGCGTGTCGGCTTCGAGAATGGTTGTCTTGGGGAAGCCGCGCGCAGCGAGTTCCTCGTCGAGTTCTTTGAGTAAGCCGAGCGCGAAGAAGGCTGACGAAAACACGGTTACCCTCGTCTCGCTTGCTGCCTTGGCACCGCGCAGATCGGCCGCTTTCGCAAGGAGGTCGTCTTCGGCTTCGGCGAGGCGCTCGATGAGGGGCAACAGTTTGGCCGCCTCCTCGGTAAGCGTTACTGTGCGGCCTTCGCGCTTGAAGAGCGTGATGCCCAGGTCGCTTTCAAGCTTGGCAATCGATTTGCTCAAGCCTTGCTGGGAAATCGGTATGCTGTCGGCCGCCCTGCTGAACGACTTGTGGCGTACGACGGCGAGTACGTACGCGAAAGGGCTTGTGTTCATCCGTCGCCTCCTCAGTTGCCGGCTCGAGTGTATCACTCAATATTACCGATCCACAACCGTTGGTTGATTTTTCGCCCCTTTTGTCTGTTGGACGCGAGGTGCCCCCGTGTTTAAGCTGGCTGCATCGCGGAGCTCGAACTGTTGCCACGGGAAGGAGGCGTGCAGCGCGGTCGGGCGTGGCTTTCGGGCTTCCTCATCATGTGAGAAAAGGAACGAGAGGAGTTCACTATGGACGTAGGGGGCAATCGCTATACCACCGTATCGACAGCGGGCCCGTTGTTCGTCACCGAAAAGGACGGAAGGATACTACGCGTCGAGCCTATGGAGTTTGAGCCGGAGGAGGTTGACTCCTGGGAGCTCAAAAAGAACGGCATGACTTATCGCCCGCCGCTGGTGCAGGGCATTCTGCCATGGGGCTTGGATTACAAGGAGATAACCTACACCGACGATCGAGTGAAATACCCCATGAAACGCGTGGACTGGGATCCGCAGGGCAAGCGCAACCCGCAAAACCGCGGCATCAGCGGCTATGAGCGCATCAGCTGGGACGAGGCGTTCGACATCATCGAGAAGGAAATGCGGCGCGTCATAGACACGTACGGACCTTCCGCTCTTGGCGCTTCGAATGCGTCTCATTGCGAGTGGGGCGGCATTCACTATTATTTCAGTGAGTGGTATCGCTTTTGGCATGCGGTGGGGTCGACGCATATGGACACATCTCCCATTTCGTGGGAGGGCTGGGCTGCCGGCGGCCCGTTCGTTTGGGGCTTTTGGCCAGCGTTTGGCTATCTGCCGGGCAAGGACGTTTTGCAGGACATCGACGCGAACAGCGAGTTGTTGATCCTTTGGAGCAACGAAATTCTGTTTCACTCGGTTTACACCGGCCTGGACAACGCGCGCGTGTGGCAGCATTGGCGCGAGCTTGGGAAGCGCGTTATCGTTATCGATCCGCTTTCCAATGAAACGGCCCAGGTGCTCGGCGACCGCTGGATTCCCATCAAACCCGGAACAGACGGTGCCTTGGCTTTGGGCATTATGTACACGTGGGTTGCCGAGGGGACATACGACAAGAATTTCATCGCCAACAACACTGTTGGTTTTACCGAGGACAGCCTTCCCGAAGGGGCTCCCGCTGGGTGCTCGATGATGAGCTACCTCATGGGCGACGAGGACGGCGTCGCGAAGACCCCTGAGTGGGCGAGCGCGATTTGCGGCGTTCCCGTGCGCGAGATCGTGGCGCTAGCCCGCGAGTGGGCGGCGAAGCCTGCCACGGTGTGGTGCGAGGCTGGCGGCGCGTGCCGCCGCGAGTACGCCCACGAGCTTGCGCGCCTGCAGGCGACCATGATGTCGATGCAGGGCGTGGGGCGCCCCGGCGTGAATGCGCTCACGTGCGCGATGACGCTGTGCGGCCCGTATGACGCCGAGAATCACATCGGTCCTGCCGGTTACGCCGACGGAGGCATCAGCAGCCTGCTTACCGACGAGCCGTATCGCATCAATCCCGTGAGGCAGGCTATCACCGTTCAGAAGATGCTCGAGTGTATGGAGAACGATTACGAGAAGAACGGCCCTGTGAAGTGGAACGGCGGCCGCTTGCACAACATCAGCGCCGATGAGTGGTGGGCACCTTACGAGTACCCGATGCCCGGCTGCTCAGAGGTGCATCTTATGTGGCAGCGAGGCTCGTCGTGGGGGAACCACCCTGATCGCAACAGCCATACAAAGGCGCTGCGCAGCCCCAAGCTTGAAACGATTATCGTGAATAATCCGACCTTCGATCGCGATTGCCACATGGCCGATCTCGTCCTGCCCGTCACCACGCTGCTTGAGCGCGCCGACTTCTCGGAACCCGGTTCGGTCGGCAAGTTCATGTCGGCGGCCAACATCAACTTGCGCTCGGCGGTTATGAGCGCCAAGGTGCTTGAGCCTGCGGGCGAGAGCAAGACCGATCTTGAGATCATGTCGGAGATGGCGTATCGCCTAGGCTTCGGCGAGTACTACGACGGCGGCAACACGGAAGAGGACTTCATCGAAAAACTTTACGAGACGACGAACATTCCCATGACGTACGAAGAGTTCAAGGAAAAGGGCTACTACGTGTGGCCGGCCCCCGAGGATTACTCGCCCAAGCGCCCGATGAATGCCTTCTACAACGATCCCGAGAACAATCCGCTCATGACGCCGACGGGCAAGATAGAGATATTCTCGACGGCCATCTTCGAGCACTACGGCATGAACCCCGAGATTCCGCCCGTGCCCCATTTTATTCCCGAGCGGGAAGGGGTGCTCGGCGGCGAGATTTACGAGAAATATCCGTTGCAAGTGACCATGGCGCATCCGCGCTTCCGCTTTCATAGCAAATACGACAACTGCAAGTGGCTTCAGGAGCAGTATAAATTCTTCGGTGAGGACGGTTACGCCTATGAGCCTATGTGGATGAACCCCGTCGACGCTAAGGCGCGCGGTTTGTCCGAGGGCGACGTCGTGTATGTTTACAACGATCGCGGCACGGTTATGAGTGCAGTGCATGTTACCGAACGCGTCATGTCTGGCACCATTTGGCAGACGTACGGCGCGTGGGAAGACCCGCTCGATCCCACGCAGGAAAAGCCCGTCGACCGTGGCGGCAACATGAACACGATTTCCAATCCTGCCCCCATGAGCGTTCACCACGTGGCGGGCGGCTACAACTCAACGCTGGTTGAAGTAGAGAAGGCGAACCTCGATGCGTTGACGGAGGCGTATCCCGAAGGCATGGCCGGCAAGCACAGCACATGGAACAGGGAGGGGTAAAGACATGAAAACCATATTGGTCAACGCAGAGAAGTGCCTGCAGTGTGGTGATTGCATGATCAGCTGTCACGATGAGCACTTCGACAACGACTGGTCGCCCATCGCGGCGCCTCAGGGCGATGCCAAGAGCTGGATTCGCATAGATGAGAAAGAGGTTGCGAGCGGGCGCCTGGTGAAGACGACGCGAGTTCCCGTCATGTGCCAGCAGTGCGGCAAGGCGGATTGCATTGCCGCCGTCTCCGACGGCGCGGTGTATCGGCGAGACGACGGCATTGTTATTATCGACCCTGTGAAGGCCAAGGGTCAGAAGGCCATTGTCGACTCGTGCCCGTACGGTGCTATCTACTGGAACGAGGCGCTGCAACTTCCGCAGAAGTGCACGATGTGCGCGCATCTGCTCGATGAAGGTTGGAAGCACCCGCGCTGTGTGACGGCGTGTCCCGCCGACGCTTTAAGTTTTGTCGACGTCGAGGAGCTGACAGCCGCCAATTTGACTGCTCCGCTCGAGGATCTTAAGCCCGAGCTCAAGTCGGGGCCACGCGTGAAATACATGAACCTTCCCAAACCCTTCGTGGGCGGCGACGTCGTTGCCTTGGGAGCCGAGGAGCCGGTCGTGAATGCCAAGGTTACGGCAATTCATCAGGTGACGGGTTTTTCGGCCTACGACTACACGGACGCCTTCGGCGGCTTTAAAATCGACAAGCTGGAGCCGGGCTTCTACACGATTGCCGTCGAGGCCCCCGGCTGCCTGTTTAAGAAGTTCACGAACATGGACCTTCGCGAGCCAGTGAATATGGAGACGGTGTATGTGGCGCAGATCCCGGAAGGGGCGCGATGACGATGCGCGAAGTTCTTTTCGAGGACGGCTTTCAAGGTGGGTTTGACGTCGGCTTCCCCGAGGACGGCAATGCGTGGAGCTTCATGAAGATGGGACCGATCGTCATAGATCCCGCCGAGTTCGAGATTTCAAGCGAAGAAGGCCTGTACGTTGCTCCTGCTGGAAAAAACCCGCTCACCAGTGAGCCGGCGTTTACCTTGACGCAGCCGCAGCATCCTCTCATGGGCACCGTCGACCACATGAAGTTCAACGTCACGGTGAACCGTACGAGTTCTCTTGGTGTGCCCGGGTTCGACATAGCGCCTGGCGCGATGTTCAACGTTGAGGCGCGATTTGGTGGGCAGCAGTACGGCATGGAGGGCCATCCCTTCGGCGACGCCGTTGCCGACCCGGACGCCGATTGGCGGCTCGGTGCCCCCATGCTCATGGCGATGTGCCCGCTCAATTCCGATGTGTTCGACTTTGTGCTCACCAACAAGAAAGTTTACGTCATCTATGAGCGCGGCGGTGCGATGGGTGGCGGTGAGACAAACTGGGCCGTATACTCCTACGCGATTCCTGTGGCCGACCGTGAACCCAGCGACGAGCGGCTCTATCGGATGTCCTACGACCCAAGCGTTAACGCGATGCGTTGGTTCATCGACGGAGAGCAGGTATTCGAGGTGGTTGGCGTCGGGCGAAGAATTGATCGGAAATACATGCTCGTCGACCAAGGCGGTGTCGAGGAAGATGCCGCACCGACGGTTCTCAACGTGGGGTTGGGCCTTATCTCGCTGCTCGACGGCGCGATCGACGGCAAGGCGCTCGTTAACTTGACGGGTTCGGGGAGCTTCTACGACCCGCGCCTCGGTGAGCCTGAACCGGTGGCGTTCGTCGACTCCGAGAGCAAAGACGAAAGCCGCTTGTTTGGTCAGGGCGCCGATTTGGTGTGCAAGGAGTTCCGCGTTTACGTCGATTAAGCTGCTAGAAAAGCCTGCGACAGTTGGCCTCGGCGCATTCGTGCGGGGGTGGGGAAGCGTCGCGTTTCCCCACCCCCGCTTTGTGTTTGCTGCGTGCGCCGCGCTACGCTGTGCCGTCCTGCGCTACGCCATTCCCAGCGCTTGCATCACGAACAGCGCCACGGTGAGCGTCGCCACCACGCCGACGGTGGCCCACAGCAGCACCTTGCTCACCAGGCGCGCGCGGTAGTCGCCCATGATGCGCTTGTCGGCGGCGATGATGGCCATGAACGCCAGCAGCACCGGCAGAATCACGCCGTTGACGAACTGCGCCGTCAGCATCACCGACAGCAGGTTGATGTTCGGGATGAGCACCACCAGCGCCGAGAGCACGATCACGAACGTGAAAATGCTCTTGAACAGCGGCGCCTCTTTCCACTTGAACGACACGCCCGCCTCCCAGCCGAACGCCTCGCAAATCACGAACGCCGTGGTGAGCGGCAGCACGCACGCCGCCAAAAACGACGCCGCGATAAGCCCGATGGCGAACAGTGCCTCGGCGTACTCACCGGCAAACGGCGCCAGCGCGCGGGCGGCGTCGGCAGCCGACTCGATCTCGATGCCGGCGGGGAACAGCACCGCGCCTGTGGTCACGATGATGAACCACGCCACCAAGCACGCCGCGATGGTGCCCGACACCGCGTCGACGCGCTGCGAGAACAAGTCCTTCGTGGTCAGGCCCTTCTCCACCACGTTGCTCTGCGAGAAGAACATCATCCATGGAGCGATGGTGGTGCCCACCATGGCAATGACCAGCGAGATGAAGCCCGCCTCGCCGCGCATATGCGGAACCACGGTGGCAAGCGCTGCCTCTTCCCAGTTCGGCTCGGCAAGAAACGCCGCCACAACGTAGGTGACGAACACGAGCGACAGCGCCAAAAACACATTCTGCACGCGCTTGTACGAGCCGCCCACCACCAACAGCCACACCGCCAGCGCCGCCACGGGCACCGAAATGTACTTCGACACGCCGAACATCTCCATGCCGCTTGCGATGCCCGCGAATTCCGAAAACGTGGTGGCAACGTTGCCGATGAGCAGGGCAAACATGGCCAGCGTGGTAAGGCGGATGCCGAAGCGCTCGCGGATGAGCGCGGCGAAGCCCTTGCCTGTGACCGCGCCCATCTTCCCCGCCGTGACCTCCACCACGATGAGCAGCACGCACATGATGGGGATGACCCATAGCGTTCCGAAGCCGAAGTTTGCGCCGGCGGTGGAGTACGTGGAGATGCCGCCCGCGTCGTTGCCCGCCATCGCCGTGACGATGCCCGGTCCCATCGCAGCCAACACGAGCCACAGCTTGGAACGTTTTTGTTCCGACGTTGCTGACGCCGCGCCCTCAATCGGCTCGGTCTCCTTCTCTTTCTCCTTCGCCTTCAGCATCTTGAAGCCCACCGCTCATCACGCTCCGAAGCCGCGGAACCCGGTGACGTCGAGAATCTGGATGAGCACGAGCGTGTACAGCGCCAAAAACAGCACGGCCGCCAGCGCGATGCCAAGCCATTTCAGCACGCTGGTCTGGGCTTTCTCGCCCGAGACGTCGTCTTCGATGGCGTCCCACGCGTCTTCGGTGGTAACGATGCCCAAAAGCGCGCCGCGCTCGTCAACCACGGGCATGGCAGGAATGTCGTACTTGAAGATGTCGGCCGCCACGTTTTCCTCGGTTTCGCTCGGGCCGACCGAGATGATGTCGTCGTACATGATGTCGCGCAGCAGCTTGTCGTCGGCGCTCAGCACCAGCGTGCGCAGCGACAGCACGCCCGTGAGCTTGCCGTAGTCGTCCGTCACGTAGACGTAGTGCACGGTGGGGTGGTCTTCGGGCAGCTCGCGCAGCACCTCGATGGCGCCGCGTACCGTGGTGTCGGCGGGGCACGCCACGAACTGCGTGGTCATCATGCCGCCGGCGGTGCCGTCTTTGTATCCGAGCAGGCGGCGAATCTCGGCGGCGTCCTCAACGCCCATCAGGCGCAACAGCGTTTCGGCTTTCTCGTAGGGAAGGTCGCGCACGATGTCGGCGGCGTCGTCGGGGTCCATGTCGCCGATGAGGCGCGCCGCGCGGGCGTCGTCGAGGTCGTCGATGAACTCGGCCTGAAGCTCGTCTTCCATCTCCGAGATTGCCTCGGTGGCGCGGGCGTCGTCGAGGTGCTCGAACACCGTGGCGCGCTGCTGCGGGTCGAGCTGCTCCAGAATGTCGGCCACGTCGGCGGGATGCAGCTCGTCGAGGCGGCGGTGCGTCACGGACAGCTGCACCTTCGAGAGGTCGCGGTCGAGCAGGTCCATGTAGTTCCACGCGATGATCTTCTCGTCGATGCGCTTGCGGAACACCTTCGCCACGGCAACAACGGCGCGCTCGAGCAGCGGGTGCAGGCCGCGCAGAATGCCGCGCGCGCCCACCTCGGCGCCGAGCAGGCGCAGCTGCGATCCCGACTGCGAGAGCTTGAGGTCGTTCACGCGCACGACCTTCATGCCCTGCGTGTCGACGATCTGGCGGTCGAGCAGGTCGCGCGCGAGCAGCACCTCGTCGGGTTGCAGGTAGCTGAAGCGAATGTCGTGCGCGTCGACGGAAAGCGCGATGCCGTCTTCGTCGAAGCGGTCGACGTACTTGCGCCACGAGATCATGAACGGTACTTTGCCCGGACCTTGGAACGCCAGGCTGGTGATGCGCGGGAACACCTCGCCGGTGGAGATGGCCAAATCGGAGATCGTGCCGATCTTCTCGCCCGCCTGGTCGACGACGGGCTTTCCCATCATTTGAGACAGATAGAGCATAATTCAATCCCTTACGTTTCTTGCGCCATCCGCCTGCTCGTGCTTACCGACGCGCGTGAACCTGGTTGACGTTCGCGCTGTGCGTTTGCAGGTGAAACCATGCTACCGCGCGACAGGGCGCACAGCGCCCGCAGCTTGGTAAAACGTGAGTAAAACGGATGCGTCGCAGTCGTCTTTCCGACTGCCAACGCAAGGGAAGGGAGTCGGAAAGTTACATACTGTGAGGCTTCTGTTTTCGAACCTTCAAGTACGTTCCCTTCTCCTTCAGAAACAAAAAAACCGCACGTGCTGATACCAGTCGTTGCGGATCTTCTTCTGCTGAAATGGTGCGCCGTGAGGGATTCGAACCCCCGACGTACTGATTCGTAGTCAGTCCCTCTATCCAGCTGAGGTAACGGCGCACTTCCGAACAGCAGACGATATTCTGCCACGAGGAACACCCGCTGTCAACACCCAATTTTGAGAAAATCTTGAGTCGCCGACCACGCCGCCGCTCGCTGCCGGCACGCACGCCAGCCCCGTCGCCGTTCGCCACAAACACGCGCGCCAGTCTGCCGACTCTTCCCCGCCTCGCACCCTCTTTTCCGCACGTCTTTGCATATCGGAGCACAAAATATCCACACGTTTGGTAATATGTGCCCGTTACGTTATGGCAGAGGCGCAGCTTGCATCAGTACCCCCGAACATACGTCGAGCAACGTCGGGGCGAAAGGGCGGGCTGCCGAAGGGCGCGCGGCTGCTCGAAGACGCGCGAACCTGGGGTGCGGCAGAACATGCCGCGCACTGTCGCACAATGCGGAGAGCTGCCGTGGCCGAGCGCCAATTCGCTTTTGACGTCCAGCCCCGGTGAGGCTTTCCACGGAAAGGAACGAAAGTGGAATTCGTCAACACCGCCTGGGCGTTGTTACCGGCGCTCGTCGCCATCGTGCTCGCCCTGGCAACCAAAGAAGTGTATGTGTCGCTGTTCGTCGGCATTCTCATGGGCGCACTTCTGGTCGCCGGGTTCGACCCCGTGGCCACGCTCGACGCCATCATCAACGACGGCATGATCCCCGCCGTGGCCGACAACGCGGGCATCTTCATCTTCCTCGTCATCTTGGGCATGATGGTGGCGCTCGTGAACAAGGCGGGCGGCGCCGCGGCGTTCGGCAAGTGGGCGGCGAAGCACGTGAAGTCGCGCGTCGGCACGCAGATCGCGGCGTTCGTGCTCGGCGTGCTCATCTTCGTGGACGACTACTTCAACTGCCTCACGGTCGGCTCGGTCATGCGCCCGCTCACCGACTCCAAGAACATCTCGCGCGCGAAGCTGGCGTTCATCATCGACGCCACCGCCGCCCCCATCTGCATGATCGCGCCGGTGTCTTCGTGGGCCGCCGCCGTGTCGGGCGTGGCGTCCGACCTCGACGTCAACGGCATCGAGCTGTTCATCGAGGCCATCCCGTTCAACTTCTACTCGCTGCTCATGATCGTGTTCGTCATCGGTCTTGTCTTCCTCAACTTCGACTACGGCCCCATGGCGAAGGCCGAGCTTGAGGCGTACCAAAACGGCGAGTTGGGTTCGCTCGGCGGCGACGAGGCCGTCGAGAACAGCAAGGCGAGCCTGTGGGACATGCTGCTGCCGATCATCGTGCTCATCGTGTGCTGCATCGGCGGCATGCTCTACGTGGGCGGCTTCTTCGGCGGCGACGCTGACGGCGACGTCATTGCGGCGTTCGGCGACACCGACGCGTTCGTGGCGCTGCCGTGGGGCTCGCTTATCGCGCTCGTGTTCACGTTCCTGTATTTCATGGTGCGCCGTCTGCTCACGCTGCGCGAGTCGTCCGAGTCGTTCGTGGCCGGCTTCAACGCCATGGTTCCCGCCATCCTCGTGCTGACGTTCGCCGTCACGCTGAAGAACATGACGGGCCTGCTCGGCGCCGACGTGTTCGTGGCCGGTCTCATGGAGGGCGCGGCACCGGGGCTGTTCAACCTGCTGCCCGCCGTGATCTTCCTGGTGGCGGTGTTCCTGGGCTTCTCCACCGGCACCAGCTGGGGCACGTTCGGCATCCTGATTCCCATCGTGATGCCCATCTTCTCGAACGACCCGACGCTTCTGATCATCGGCATCTCCGCGTGCCTGGCGGGCGCCGTGGCGGGCGACCACTGCTCGCCCATCTCCGACACCACCGTCATGGCGTCGGCCGGCGCGAACATGAAGCACGTCGACCACGTGTCCACGCAGCTGCCCTACGTCATCACAATGGCGATCGTCTCGTTCGTGATGTTCATCATCGCCGGCTTCGTACAGAACGCCTTCATCTGCCTGTCCGTGGGCATCGTGCTCACCCTGGGCACGCTCGTGGTGCTGAAGAAGACGATCGGCAAAAGCGTGAAGGATCTGGAACCCGCGCAGCCCGCCAACGCTGTCGAGTAAGGCCCTGCGCGTTACATCTGCGTTACATCACGCTGGAGTTTTGCCGCATATGCGGCGGCGGGCGCATCGTGGGCGACCTTGCTTCGTTACAATGGGGAAAACGACGAAAGGAACGCCCATGTCCTCTGCGCCCGCTTCCGATTCCGCATCCACCTCCACCGTTCCCGCCGCGGCGGCGGCTGAGCCCGCCGCGTTTGCCGCACCTGTCGCCGATCCCGCGGTGCTTCCGACGTCCGCGCCCGCCCTTCCGCTACTTATCGACGAGACGCCCATTCGCGTGGTGAACCGCGCGAGCATCGACGAGGTCGAGCCTATCGAGATTAGCGAGGAAGAGGCGCGGCGCGTGAGCCTCTACAACAACTTCCGCGCGGTGAACAGCGTTGATCCGGCGCTTTACGAGCGTTACGACGTGAAGCGGGGCCTGCGCAACGCCGACGGCACGGGCGTGCTTGCGGGCATGACGAACATCTCGAACGTGCACGGCTACGTGATGAGCGACGGCGAGCGCCGCGCCGACGAGGGCTCGCTGCGTCTGCGCGGCTACGAGATCTACGACCTGCTGGGCTCGGGCGCGCCCGACCGCCGCTTTCGCTACGAGGAGATCGCGTACCTGCTGCTCATGGGCGACCTTCCCACGCAGGCGCGGCTTGACAGCTTCATCGAGGTGATCGACTCGCAGCGCGAGCTGCCCGACGGCTTCACCGCTTCCATGCTCATGCGCCACACGCCGCCCGATATCATGAACGTGCTGGCGCGCTCGGTGCTGCAGCTGTACGCCTACGACGAGCACGCCGAGGACCGCACGCCCGAGCACGAGATTCACACGGCGTTGTCGCTGATCAGCCGTTTGCCGCGCATCATGGTGCTCACGTACTACTCCAAGCGCGCGAAATACGAGCACGAGTCGATGATCATGCACCGTTTCATCCCGGGGCACTCCACCGCCGAAACCGTGCTGTCCATGCTGCGCCCCGACCGCCAGTTCACGCCCGAAGAGGCGCGTATGCTCGACATCATGATGTGCCTGCACGCCGAGCACGGCGGCGGCAACAACTCCACGTTCGCCACGCGCGTGCTTTCCTCGGCCGATACCGACGCGTACTCGGCGTATTCGGCGGCGATCGGCTCGCTCAAGGGGCATCGGCACGGCGGCGCGAACCACCAGGTGCGCGCCATGCAGGCCGAAATCAAGGAGAACGTGGGCAATTGGGAAAGCGACGACGAGGTGGCGGCGTACCTCGCGCGCATCGTGAATAAACAGGCGTACGACCACACGGGTCTGGTGTACGGCATGGGGCACGCGGTGTACACGAAGTCCGACCCGCGCGCGGTCATCTGCAAGCGCTTCGCCGAGCAGCTGGCGCGCGGCACCGAGTTCGAGGCCGAGTTCAACCTGCTGTGCTCCATCGAGCGGCTGACGCCCGAGGTGCTGCGCCGCGAGCGCGGCACGCGCAAGGAAATGTGCGCGAACGTGGATATGTACTCGGGGTTCGTGTACTCGATGATGGGGATCCCCGAGGACCTCTACACGCCGCTGTTCGCCTGTGCGCGCATGGCGGGCTGGGCGGCGCATCGCTTCGAGGAGATCGGCGCGGGCAAGCGCATCATCCGCCCCGCGTACAAAAACACCCACACCACGCGCCGAGAATACAAGCCCATCGAGGAACGATAAACGCGTTGACCGTGCGCGCCGATGAAAGCTTCTCTTTGGCGTGCACGGCGTATAATAGGCGCAACGTTGAATCGATCGAAAGCGGAGAAAGGGTTTCGCCGTGGAGAAGGGTAAGTTTCGCACGCTGAACGATAAGGTGCTCGACGGTTTCGACCTGAAGGAAATTCGCTGCCTGTCGTGCAGCGGCTACGGGAACTGCGGGTACAAAAGCTACTTCCTGAACCCGGCGGGCGGCGTGGCGTCGGTGTGCATGCGTCGCCGCAAGCAGGCTCAGTGCGAGCGAGACGGCATCGAGTACGACGACTCTCTGCTCATCGAGGAGCTGTAGAGACTTAGGCCGCGCGCCGGACGCGTCAACGCGGCGCTATCGGCACGCGGCTGCTTTCGCAACGCTTGAGCAACAAAATCGGACAAATCGTTCTCTTTTCCTATCATGATCGGTGACGAGGCGCTATAATGTTACTTATATAGTAGCATTTCGGCTGCGCGCTGTTTCCAAAGCGTGACATCGAGCAGCCGAAGGCGAACGCGAAATGGGTGAACACGGGGACGTAGCTCTGTTCACCGGTTCAGCGAACGGGGTTACGCCCCCGTGCTCACGAGTGAGCGGGGCTACGTCCCCTTTTCCACCCGTTTCGCGCTCGCGGAAAACAAGCAGAAGGGGAAAAGGAGGGTACTGTGGATTTTCTGTCTGATCCGGTGCTGTTGGCGCGGCTGCAGTTTGCGCTCACGGCAAGCTACCACTTCATCTTCGTGCCGATCACCATCGGCATCGGCCTGATCATGGCCATTTTCGCCACGAAGGCGTATCGCTCGCGCAAGCCTGAGGACGAGGCGCTCTCGCGTATGTGGGTGAAAATCTTCACGGCGACGTTCGCCATCGGCGTGGCCACGGGCATCACGATGGAGTTCTCGTTCGGCACCAACTGGGCCGACTACTCGCGGTTCGTGGGCGACATCTTCGGCGCGCCGCTGGCCGCCGAGGCGCTGTTCGCGTTCTTCCTGGAGTCGGTGTTTCTGGGCGTGCTGCTGTTCGGTCGCAAGAAGGTGGGCCGCACGTTCTACCTGGTGTCGTCGTGGCTCGTGTGGTTCGGCTCGTGCCTGAGCGCGCTGTGGATCCTCATCGCCAACTCGTGGATGCAAACGCCGGCGGGCGCCGCGCTTTCCGCCACGGGCGACAAAGCCATCATCACCGACTTCTTCGCCGCGGCGTTCAACCCCTCCACGCTTTCCCGCTACGGGCACACGGTGGTGGGCCTGCTCATCATGGGCGCGTTCATCACCATGGCGGTTGCGGCGTTTTACCTGATCAAGAAGCGCCACGAGCAAGCGGCCATGAAAATGATGCGCGTCGGCGCGGTGGTGGGCATCGTCGCCACGTGCGCCATGCTGGTGACGGCGCACTCCTCGGCGGTCATCGTGTCGGAGGAGCAGCCCACCAAGCTTGCCATGATGGAGGGTATGTACGACTCCGAGGTGCCGCCGCTCTATGCGTTCGGTTGGGTCGACGAGGCCGGTCAAGAGGTGCTCACGCCCTTCGCCATTCCTGGCGGCACGAGCTTCCTCGCCACCGGCACGTGGGACACTGAGTTCCCTGGCCTTAACGAGCTGGCGCAAACTGAGAAGTACGCCGACGTCGATGTGGAGAACATGCCGGTGAACTTCGTGTTCCAAAGCTATCATTTGATGGTGGCGATGTTCGGCGCCATCGGCCTGTGCGTGGTGCTGGCGCTTATTTTCTCGCGGAAGAACGCGCGCGTGAAGAAGATGCGTTGGCTGCAGTACATCCTGTTGATCTGCCCGATTTTCCCGTTTATCGCCATCCAGGCTGGTTGGATGACCGCCGAGATCGGTCGCCAGCCTTACGTGGTGTACCCCTCGACGTCGGGGCCCGACGGCGTGTATCTGCTGACGGCCGACGGCACGTCGGCGTCGGTGACGCCGGTTGAGCTGCTGATAACGGTGGTGCTGTTCCTGGTGGTGTACCTGCTGCTGTTCGTCGGTTGGGCGCGCGTGGTGGGCAAGTTCATCGCGGCGGGCCCGGTCTATGAGGAAGCGGAGCCGGCCGAGCTGGTGGCGTCGTTCGCGGGCGCGGGCGCGGGCGCGGCGGCAGCGGGTGCGGCGGCGAGCACGGCGAGCGCTGCGGCTGCGACGGAATCGGCGGCAAGCGGCGCGCCAACGGGTGATGCCGCCGTCGAAGCGTCGGCTTCCCAGGAAGGGGGCGATCGATAATGACGGTTCTCAGCGTGTTGTGGTTCTTCCTGATCTTCGTCCTGATCGCAGGTTATTTCATCCTTGACGGCTTCGATTTGGGCGTGGGCGTGTTGTACCCCTTCGTCGCGAAGTCCGACGAGGACAAGGCCATCGCGCGCCGCGCCATCGGGCCGGTGTGGGACGGCAACGAGGTGTGGCTGCTCACGGCGGGCGGCGCGCTGTTCGCGGCGTTCCCGGCGGCGTATGCCACCACGTTCTCGGGCTTCTATCTGGCGGTTATGCTGGTGCTGTTCGGTCTGATTGTGCGCGCGGTGTCGTTCGAGTTCTGGGCGGGCGACGCCACGTGGCGCAAGCTGTGGGACGTGTGCTTCTTTTTGGGTTCGCTTTTGCCGGCGCTGCTGCTCGGCGTTGCGGTGGGCAACATCCTGGCGGGCATCCCGATGGATGCCAACGGCGACTACGCGGGCGTTCCGCTGCTGGGTTTGGTGACGCCGTTCACCCTGCTCACCGGCGTGCTGGGTTTGGTTATGTTCATGGCGGCGGGCGCCAGCTGGCTGGCTGTGAAGGCCCCCGAGGACTCGGCGCTCTATGGGCGTGCGGCGAAGCTGCGCATGCCGTTGCAGGTTGCGGCGCTCGCGCTGTTCGTGGTTGTGTCGGTGTACGCGCTGGTGGGCATCGCGCCCGAGATGGCGCCTGAGCTGGGTGCGGCGCGCGTGCTGTTCGCCGTGCTGGCGGTGGTGGCGCTCGCGGCGGCCATCGTGCTGGGGAAGGGCGGCGTGAAAGGCTCGCTGCCGGCGTTCCTCGCGCAAAGCGTGGCGGCGCTTGCGCTCGTGGGGCTGCTCGCGTGCTCGATGTTCCCCAACCTGGTGGTGGCAAGCGCCGACAGCGTGGGCCCCGCCATCACGCTCATGAGCGCGGCGGCGTCCGACCTGTCGCTGACGTACATGACGGTCATCCTGTGCATCGGTCTGCCGCTGGTGCTGATCTACCACGTGGTGATCTACCGCACCTTCCGCGGCCGCATCCGCAAGGAAGACCTCGCGCATTAGAGACTGCGTCTCCGCCCGCGTCGACAGGCGCGGGCGGCAATTGATGCATCGCGGTCTTCGATGCGCGGTGTTTTCGCTACAATGAGCCTGGGTCTGTTGCCTAGGCTCATTTTGTAATCGGCGCTTGTCATGGAGAAGGGAAACGCCATGTCTGACCAAAACGGTATGTTCGACGACAAAGATCGGAACGCGGAAGGCGTTGACCCGCTGTTCGGCACGGAGTCGCAACCCGACAACAGCACGTCTCCCATCGAGGTGATGGGCGAGGGTGCAGCACAAGAGCCGCAATCGCCGCAGGTGGAGGGCGCGCAATTCGCGACGGGCGCGCAACCTGCGAACCCGTATGCGCAGGCGCAGCCGACGCAGCCCGCGAACCCTTACGCCCAAGCGCAACCTGCGAACCCTTACGCCCAGGCGCAGCCGACGCAGCCAAACCCCTACGGCGCGGCGGCGCAGCCTCAGCCGCAGGGTCAGCCTCAGGCGGCGAACCCCTATGCGCAGACATACGCCCAGTCCGTTGACGCAGCGGCGCAGGCGCAGTCCCAGCAGAACCAGCAAGCATATGCATACGGCACGTCGCAGGAAGCCAACCCATACGGCGCGCCCTACCAGCAACCGTACGCGGGCGGCGCAGGCGGGCAAGTTCCCTACGGTCAGCCGTACCCGGGCACTACGGTAGGCGGCGTTCCGCAGCAGCCTGTGGGCAACGGCAAGGCCACGGCGGCCCTCGTGTGCGGCATTCTGGCCATCTTGCTCTCGTCTTCGATTGTGATCAGCATCATCCTCGGCATTGCCGCCATCGTGTTGGCGGGCTCTTACCTGAAGGGCGGCGGCACGGCGGGCACGGCGAAGGCCGGCCGCATCTGCGGCATCGTGGGCATTGTGTTCTCAGTAATTTGCCTGGTACTTTACATAGTGTTGGGTGTGGCGGCGTTCAACGAGATCATGGACGAATACGAAAGCGACACGCTCGCGTATAACTCGTCGTCGGGGCTGACGTCGAGCGTCTACGACGATCAGGAGAAGGCGGCAATCGATGTGGTGAACGCGCAGATGGACGCCCTCAAGAACGGCGACCAGGCGATGCTCACGAAGATCGCCGAAATGGTGGAGGTTGACTTCGCCGAGGCGACGGGTGGCATTACCATGCTCGACTGCGGCATCGACTCGATGGAGTACGCGCGCCAAATGCTCGCCGGGTTCAGTTATACGCAGTCGCTGGCGGTGGCCGACGAGAAGTCGGGCGGCTTTGTGTCTTACGACGTTGCGTGCAAAGACGTGTTCGACGTGCTCGACGAGTTTACCGACAGCCTGACCGACTTCCAGAACTCCAGCGAATACGACGCGATGGACGAGGCGCAGGCGAAGGCGCGCATCGGCGAGCTGTTTATGCAGGCGGTGCGCGACGCCGACATGGAAGACGACGCCTACTTCTCGATCAACGTGACGTACGAAAACGGCCAATGGGTGATCGACCAGGAGTCTTGGGAAAGCGAGCTCGACTACTACTTCGGCATTTACTAGCGCAGCGGCAACAGGGCAGGTGCTGCGAACGCCCTGATCAACGACGCGGCGCGGATGTTTCTTGCGAAACGTCCGCGCCGTTTTTTCGTTGCAGGCGGCTGAGCGCGCCGCCGCTTTTGCGCTTGGAAGCCCCTACTTCTCCCAGGCGATGAACGCCCACGAAATGGTGCGAGGCTCGCGCAGGCGAAGCGCCCCTTGCGTCTCGCCGTGGCTGTCGATTTCCCCCGCGTGCTCGTTTTCGACCAGCTGGTCGGCCAGCCACGCGCGCATGCGCTCGATGCCGCGCTCAATGTCGGCTTGCGTGGCAACCAGCGCAACGTCGGCGGTGCGCACCATGTCGGCATACTTCTCGAAGGCTTCGTCGAAGGTGGCGAAGGTGTCGTAGCGCTCGCTTTCGATGTAGGAAACCTCGGGCTTGAACCCGTGGGCGGTCAAGATGTTGAACGCGTAGAGATAGTCGCGCCACACCATGCCCTCGAACCCGGCGGCGGCAAGCGCGCGCTCGTCGGTGCGGGGCGAGGCTCCCGTCGAAAGCGTGACGCACACGCGGCGGCGCGTCGTATCCGTCAGGCGCAGCAGCGCGCGTTCAAGGTCGGCCACCGCGATGGAGCGCGACGCCACGCACACGTCCACGGCGTTCTCGCCGATGCCGTGTGCCGCCCAGTCGTCTTCCCAGCTCATGCGCAGGGGCTCAACGCTGCTCACGCCGTGGCGCGCTAGCTCTTGCTGCAGCACGTCGAGCATGCCGCGCGAGAAGTCGGCGGCAATCACCCGATGCCCCGCCGCGCCCAAAGGCACGGAAAGCGCGCCGGTGCCGCACCCCATGTCGAGCACGCTTTCGTCGGGGAGGACGTGCGCCAGCTCCAGGAAACGGTCGACGTAGGGGTTGGGCGCGTCCTTCGTTCCGAACGTGGGTGCGCGCTTGTCCCAAAACGACGCGTCGTCGGCGTGGCGGCGGCGCATTTGCAGCTGGCGCCATTCCGCGCCCCAATCGTGCATGGGAAAGGGGGTGGTGCTGGCTGCGGCGTTTGAGGGCGCTGCGTTGTCAGCGGCCCCGTGCGCGTCGCCTTCGCGCGTCAACAGGTTTCCCATATGCGCTACCCGAGGCGTTTGCCCAGCTCAGCGGCTGCGGCGGCCTTGTCGAAGTTGCCGCCCGTGCGCTGGGTGAGTGCGCCCATCACGCGACCCATCTCCTTCTTGGACGACGCGCCCGTTTCCTTAAGCACCTCGTCGATGAGCGCCAGCAGCGCCTCGCCCGAAACTTGTTGCGGCAGGTACTCCTCCAGAATGGCAACCTGTGCGGTCAGAAGGTCGGTGCGCTCTTGGTTGTTCCCCGCCTTGATCGAGCCGTCGAGCGTCTCCTTCGTCTGCTTAATCGTGCGCTTCAGCATGGCGTCGACGTCGGCTTCCGTCACGTCGCGGCGCTCGTTCACCTCGATGGACTTCAACTCGGTGTGCACCTGGCGCAAAATGTCGCGTCGCGCGTTGTCGTGCGCCTTCATGGCGGCCTTGATCTCGTCAAGCAGTTTCTGATACTCCATGCTTCCTCGCTCCTTCGCGTGCGGGCGCCGCCTATGCGGCGCCATATAGTCATGGCTCAAAATCATTCCGAACACAGTATAGATCAACGTCGCCAGGCTACGGCAATTCAGCAAGAAGTTCGCTGCGATGCGCGGCAAGGTAGTCCTTCATGTAGGGGATGGCGAACGCGATGAACCCGCGCCCTGCCGGCTCGATGACGCTTTCGCGGATAAGCCGGTCTCGGCAAGAACTCAACTCGGTGAGAGATTTGTCGAGCCGCTGCGCAATATCTCCCGTTCTGCTGGGGATGCCTTCGTCTTCCGCCATCGCAAGAAGGTAGCGCAAGGCCATGGGCGATACGTCCTGCAGCGCTGGTTCTATCACCATGCGGTCAAACTGCTCGCGCGCCATCGCGCTGCCTTGATCGGCGTCGATTTGATCAACCGATCCGCTGCCGCGCCGCTGAGCCGCCTTCCACGTGTAATACCCCACTAACTGAACCATGAAGGGGTAGCCCTGCGCGCTCAGGGCCATGAAGTTCGCCACATCGTCGCTTATTCGCATACCATTTGTTCGAACGGTGTCTTGATAGGAAAGAGCCACCTCGTTGTTACAGAGCGGGCTGAGGTTTTCGGGGAAGGCTCGTCGCAGGAAGGTGAGGGTTTTTCCGTTGACGACGCGGTCGACCATCGAGGAAAGACCGGCGAAAGCAAAGGCGATGTTGAGGTCGTCGCCGATGGAGTGTTGAATGGCAACCGCAAGAGCTCGTATTTCGTCGATGGACGCGTCTTGAACCTCGTCGAGCGTGATGAGGAGGCCGTTCTTTTTGGTTGCCTTGGCGATGGCCTCTCGCAGGCTGAGAGGGGCAAGGTCGAGGCTGAGCGAGCCGAGCTCCACCCCGAGGGCCGAGGGCTGTATGCTTGCCTGCGATACGCGTGACCTGGGGGAAAGGCTGTTGAGAATGCGCGTGCAAAACCCCTCGCTTGCCGTTTCTGCCACTACGTTCCAACCGTTTTGTTTCGCAATGCGGCCAAGCTCGTTAAGCATGACGGTTTTGCCCATGCCGCGAGAGCCCGTGATCCTCATAAGGCGCTCAGGCGCGCCGGGCCCGTTGCGCAGCCCTTCTTGAAATTCCTCCACAACGAAATCGCGCCCAATAAGTTCGGGTGGCATCTTGCCTGCGGTGGGTTTGAAGGGGTTCATCGCCTGCCTCCTCCGGTCGCTTCGTGTCGTGCGTGTTCACCCAGTTTTATAGCAGATTATAAGCTTTTATAACAAATTATAGCGAATTATAATTCGCGGAAGCGAACGGCAGCGAGCGTTGCGTTGTGGAGTTGTTCGCGGGCCCTCCGGAGCGGACCCCTCGTGTTCACCTCAGGGGGGAGGCGGCAGTGCGTTCACCGCTCCCCCCCCCACGCGAAACGTGCGCGTCGCCCCCCCGCGCGCCTTATCCCTTCACGGCTTGGCGCATGATGCTGCGGCTGGCGAAGTAGGTTATGAGGAAGTACCCGCCGTAGATGAGCAGCGTGAACCCGGCGGCCATGAGGATGGGCCCTTGCACGGGCGTGCCCAGCGCGTCGAACAGGCTTTTCGACAGCACGTGGATGGCGCACGCCGAATGGCACGCGGCCAACAGAAGCGGCGCCAGGAAGTACACGAGCACCTGCACGAACAGCGAGCAATTGAGCATGCGCTCGTCGCAGCCCAGCTTGGCGAGCAAGCGGTAGCGCGGCTGCGAGTCGGCGGCTTCCGACAGCTGCTGGATGGCAAGCACCGCCGCCGTGGTCACCAGGAAGATGAACCCGATGTAGAGCGCCAAATACGTGATCATCATGCGCAGGCCGCTCGCCTGCGACACCATCTCGTGGTGCGTGTATATGCTGGTCAGCGGCCAGATGGTGCGCGTGTACGTTTCGCTGGAGTACACGTAGCCGTTCTCAAGCGCATCGGCGCTGCCGGCGGGGAAGGCGGCGGTGAGCGCCGCAACCAGCGCCTCGTCGCCAGCGGCCGCATCGTCGGTCGCGTACGTCATGTTCAGGTAGCTCACCAGCGGAATGGCGCCGTCCGCGCGCAGCTCCTCGACCACGTAGTCGGGCACCACGAACACCAGGCTCGTCGCCGACATGGCGTTGTTCATCAGCTGCGTGTCGCGCACCTCACTCTGCAGGCGCAGGTCGTGCCCCATCATGTCGATCGAAGGCACGTTCTCAAGGATGCCCTTCACGATGCCGTCGAGGGCGTTCAGGTTGTTCAGCATCAGGCACTCGTCGTCGGCCAGCTGCACGGGTGCGCTCCCCGCCAGCTCAAGCAGCGCGTTGTACTGCGAGATCGACACCACGCCGATGTTGTTCGCGTTGATGTAATCCTCGTTGAGCCCCTCGGGCAAGTCGGCCTCGTCCACCGACGCCAGCAGGCTGCCGTAGGTTTTCCCGGGAATTTCCCATTCGTCAATCTGCGCCGACGTGGCAATCATCTCGTCCCAGTTCGGAACGGCGTCGCGCATCTTCGCGGCAATGTCCCAGTTGTAGGATTGCCCTTCCGCGTACAGATCGGGGTACTCCTGCGCCATAGCTTCGGCGCGTTGGGAAACTTCGCTCGAGTCGGGGTGCACCAGCGCGTCGAGGTCCTCGTAGTACACGTCGGCGCGTATCGTGGCGGAGTACGGCGCGGCCTTCTCGATGCCGCCACAGAACACCTCGATGAGCCCCATGCCCGTCGAAAACGTGGTGATGGAGAAAAACAGCAGCACGCACACCGCCCACAGCGACACGAACGCGGTGTTCACTTTGCTGGCAATTTGGCGCACGGTGAACATGGCGAGCCCCCGCAGGTAAACGCCGCGCGCCCGCGTGAGCACGGCGATGGCGAAGCCCGCCAGCGACCAGAAGAACAGAAGCGACCCCACCAGCATGAGCACGGTGGCCCACGCGAACTTCGGGTCGTCGAGCATGACCAGGCCGTTTTCGTTCAGCAGCCAGTACGCCACGCCCAGAATGCCCACCGACGCGATAAACGCCGTCAAGCACACCCACGGGTTGCGCACGGGCGACTTCTCGTTTTTTGACTTCGCCGAAATCAGGTCGATGAGCTTGTAGCGGCGCACGGCGCCCAGGTTGAACAGCGCCACCACCACGTAGATGGCCGCGAAGCACACGAGCGTCATGGCGCAGGCGTTGCCCGAGAACGTGAACTGGTATTGCGTCATTTGCACGTTGAACAGGCCTGCCGTCACAAACGACAGCGCTTGGGCAAGCAGAATGCCGCAGACAAGCCCCACGGCCAGCGACACCAGCCCCACGATAACCGTCTCGTACAGCACGATACGCGACACCTCGCCCGGGCCCATGCCCAGCGTGAGGTAGATGCCGAACTCATGCTTGCGCCGCTTGATGAGGAAGCGGTTGGCGTACACGATGAGAAAGCCCAGCACGAACGCGATGACCACGGAAAAGCCGCTGAGCAGGTCTTGCGTGGTGTCGAACATATCCGCGTTGGCGGTTTCGAGGTCGAACAGGATTTGTTGCCCGCCGATGGAGTTGAAGGCGTAGAACACCGCCACGCCGAACACCAAGGTGACGAAGTAGATGGCGTAGTCCCTCACCGAGCGGCGGATGTTGCGCGCGGCGAGTTTAAGCAGCATGGTTCGCCTCCCCGCTCAGAAACGCCACGACCTCCATGATGCGGCTGAAGAACTGCTCGCGCGTGGTGTCTCCCTTGCGAATCTCGTTGAACAGCGTGCCGTCCTTGATGAACAGCACGCGGTTGGTGAACGACGCGGCGAAGGCGTCGTGGGTGACCATCATGATGGTGGCGCCCATCTGCTGGTTCATGAGCTCGAGGGTTTCCAACATGATCTGCGCGTTGCGCGAGTCGAGAGCGCCGGTGGGCTCGTCGGCCAGCACGAGCTTCGGGTCGCTCACGATGGCGCGCGCCGCCGCCACGCGCTGGCGTTGCCCGCCCGACATTTGGTAGGGGTACTTCTTCAGCACGCCCTCCACGGAAAGCGACTTCGCGATGGCCTCCACGCGCGCGGGGATGCCCGAGGTGGGCTCGTGCTTGATGGTGAGCGCGAGCGCGATGTTCTCATAGCCCGTGAGCGTGTCGAGCAGGTTCGATTCCTGGAAGATGAAGCCGAGGTCGTCGCGGCGGAACTTCGCCAGCTGGCGCTTGGTGAGGCCCGTGATGTCGCGCCCGCCCACCAGAATATGGCCGCCCGTGGGCTTGTCGATGGTGGAAACGCAGTTCAGAAGCGTGGTTTTGCCGGAGCCCGACGGCCCCATGATGCCGATGAACTCGCCTGATTCCACGTCGAAGCTCACGCCCGCGAGCGCGTGGGTGATCGAGTCGCGCGTGCCGAACACCTTCTCGATTTGGCGGACGCTCAAGATGGGGAAGGCGCTGCCGGGGAAGACCGCGCCCGCGCGTTGCGCGTTGGGGCCGCCTGCGTGGGCGCCGTAGTTGTTGCGGGAAAACGCCGCCGCGCTGCCGGTAACGCTCGGCGAGGGCGTTGCGTAGACTTCAGACATCTTTCCTCCTTCAATAGGTGAAGCTTTCATGCTAGAAAACGCCGAGAAGAGTATCCATCGAACCCGCTTACGCTTAGCTTACGAGGTTGTAAGGCGCCCGAGCGTGGGGCATGACAAAGGGACAGGTCATTTGTCACATTGATAAAGCGCATGGGAACAAGTGGTTCTTCACAATGTGACAAATGACCTGTCCCTTTGTCATGCTTGCCATAATACCCCCCTCCCAACGATTTCTTGTGCTCCGCGCGTGTTTTCTGCGCCTTCGCCGACACCTGATATACTGCCCTTATGCAGAAAATCATTGACACCAAACAAGGAAAGAAGCGTCGCTGGCCGCGCTTTTTCAATCTCGAGATGCTCGCGATGACCATCGCGGCGCTGGCGGCGCTCGTCATTATCTGGACCGTTTTCTCGGAAACGGCAAACTTGCCCGTCATGATCGTGTCGGGCGTCATCTTCACGCTGTCGCTCGGCATCGTCATTCGCCTGTCGAACGACCCCGACTCGGTGCGCGCGCGCCAAACCGACGCCATGCTGCAGCTGTCGAGCTCGACGCTCGACCTCATGCAAGACGGCCTGACCGAGCAGGCGGCGCAGGACGTGTGCGAGTTGCTGCTGCCGAGCACGGCCGCCATTGCCGTGGCGATCACCGACAAAGAGCATATTCTGGGCTATGCGGGACTGCTTGAGGCGGAAAACCCCATCGGTAGCCAAATTCGCACGCAAGCCACGCACGACACCATCGCCGACGGCACGGCGCGCGTGCTCTACAGCGCGGAGGAAATCGGCTTTCCGCAAGGCGCCAACACCATCAACGCCGCCATCATCGTTCCGCTGGTGGTGGGCGAAAGCGTCGAGGGCACGCTCAAGTTCTACTACCGCAGCGCGCAGAAGATTACCGAGACGCAGAAGTCGATTGCGCAGGGCTTTGGGCAGCTTCTGTCCACGCAGATGGCCGCCGCCGAGATGGAAACGCAGCGCAAGCTGGCCACCTCGATGGAGCTTAAGATGCTGCAAAGCCAGATCAACCCGCATTTTTTGTTCAACACCATTAACACCATCGCCTCGCTCATCCGCACCGACCCGGCGCGTGCCCGCACGCTGCTGCGCGACTTCGCCGTGTTCTACCGCCGCACGCTGGAGGACTCCTCCGAGCGCATCATGCTCTCGCGTGAGATCGAGCAAACCATGCGCTACTTCTCGTTCGAGGTGGCACGCTTCGGCGACGACCGCGTGGCGCTTTGCGTGGGCACGGGTCCCGACGTGCAGGACATGATGGTGCCGCCGTTCATCATTCAGCCGCTGGTTGAGAACGCGGTGCGCCACGCCATGCCGTCGGAGGGCACGCTCACGGTGACGATCTCGGCTGAGGTCGACGGCCCCGACGTTCTGGTTGTTGTGGCCGATGACGGCGTGGGGATGGACGAGCAGACCTGCGAGAACATCATGCATCCCGAGTCGTCGACGGGCATGGGCATTGCGGTGAAGAACGTGCACGACCGCATGAAGGGCTTTTTCGGCGCGCGCGCCGACATGCGCGTGGAAAGTGAGCTGGGCGTGGGCACCACCATCACGCTGCGATTCCCCGATTGCGCGGTGAAAATGGACGACGGTGCGGTGGAAACGGCGAGCGAAGGTGCGGCGGGGTCGGCGGCGCGCGAGGACGACGCGGCGAAGCCGATGGCGGACGGGCGCGAAGGCGTTGCGGATTCGATGACGGGGCAGCGGTAAGGCGGTGTCTGTGGGCGAGTTTTTTTCATCTCCGATTGCGCTGGTGGCGCTGGGCATGGCGGTGCTCGCCGTTGCCATTGTGCTGCTGGTCGTGTGGACCGTGACGCTTGACCGCCGTATGCGCGGCGTGGTCGACGGCTTGGAGGCGGAGCGTCGCAAGGTTGCGGAAATGCAGATGGCGATGGGGCGGCGCAACCCCGCGTCGCGCGGCTACGGCTCGGCGCGTCGCGCGGCTGGCGCAGCGGCTCCAAGGGCGCAGGGCGCGCCGGGAGTTGGCGCGGGAGTGATGCCGGGCGCGGCGAGCTCGGGCGTGCGTGCGGCTGCGCCTCAGCAGCCGGGCGCGGTTTCGGGCGCACGCGCGGCTGGTGCGCAAGGTGCG
>JAUNGO010000088.1 GCA_030524475.1 Eggerthellaceae bacterium
CCGTGCGCGCAGCTTCGCCCGCTCGACGCGCCGCTTCACCTGCCGCCACCGCCGCAGCCAGCCCCGCAGCGCCGCCGCCTATGATTGCAATCGTTTTCATGGCCGTCATTATAACGCGCTCGCCATTTACGCGTCACGGGCACAGGCTCCAACGGCGCTATATAATCCCACGCGCCGAGCGCAGCCGCCACAACGCCTGCACGACGCGCAGCCGCTTTCCCACACAATGTGCGGCAGAGAGCTCCTTGTCAAAAAACGACGCGAAATGTGCAATGAAAAGGAGTGACGCTACAAAAAGTATACGAAAAGTGCAATCCGATCGGCCCCACTACCTAATCTTTGCCCGCGACCCAATATGCGACCTGCGGAAACGTTCCTCGACTCATCGAGTTTGACCATTTGAAAACCTTGTCAGTCATACGAATTGCACATTTCGCATACTTTTTTGAAGCAGGTCTATCTTGATTGCACATTTCATATCAAAAGCGCCCGGATGACGATACAAAAAATCGGCTCCGGAATTTCCGGAGCCGAAAAGTCAGCTTCTCACGCCCATGCATGATCGCCCGGCGCTACAATTGCCCCCGCATCAGGCCGTTTTGCTTACGAGGTGCCCGTACCCGCGCGCCCTCCGCACCCGCGCCTACTTTGCGTCAAGCTGCGGAATAGGCGTGTCGTCGCGCTCCTCGAGGTTCTTGTCGTACACGTAGTGCTTCGTCTCGCGCGCGATCACGCCCGACAGCAGCAGCACCATGATGATGTTCGGCACCGCCATGAGCGCGTTCGTGATGTCGGAGACCGTCCACACCACGTCGCCGATGCCGATCGCGCCAAGAAACGCCACGACGACGTAAAGCACCTGGTAGGGGCGGATGGCCCTCTTGCCGAACAGGTAGGTGACGCAACGGTTGCCGTAGTAGCTCCACCCGAGGATCGTGGAGTAGGCGAACAGGATCATGCCGAAAACGAGGATCGGCGTGCCGATGTAGGGGATCTCGGCGAAGGCGGCGCTGGTGAGCTGCGCGCCCGCCGTGATGGAGCCCGACATGATCTGCGCCTGCAGGTCGGCGTTGCCGAGCATGGTCGACACGAGCACGAGGCCCGTGAGCAGGCAGATGACCACCGTGTCCCAGAACGTGCCCGTCATCGACACGAGCGCCTGGCGCGCCGGGTTGCGCGTGGAGGCGGCAGAGGCCACGATGGGCGCCGAGCCCAGGCCGCTCTCGTTGGAGAACAGGCCGCGCGCGCAGCCGAACTGCAGCGCCAGCATGAGGCCGCTGCCCAAAGCGCCGCCGAACGCCGCCTTCGGCGTGAAGGCGCACTCGACGATGAGGCACAGCGCCGGCCACACGAACTCCCAGTTCATCCCCAGGATCATGACGCAGCCCCACGCGTAGGCGATCGCCATGAACGGCACCAGCTTCTCGCACACGCGCGAGATGACCTTCACGCCGCCGAAGATGACGGCCGACACCATGATCACGATGCCAAGGCCGATGCCCCACGTGGGCAGACCCGGCAGGTTGGTGGTGATGACCTCGGTCATGGCGCTCGACTGCACCGCCGAGCCGATGCCGAACGAGGCCACGGCGGCGAACAGGGCGAACGCGCCGGCGCCGAGCAGCGCCCACCACGGCGTGGAGCCGTCTTCCTTCTTGAACGCGCGCTTCCACGCGTACATGGCGCCGCCGAGCATGTTGCCGTTGTGGTCCTTCACGCGGTACTTCACCGCGGCGAACGTCTCGGAGTACTTGGTGGCGATGCCGAACACGCCCGTGATCCACATCCAGAACACCGCGCCCGGGCCGCCCGCGAGTATCGCCGTGCCCACGCCCACGATGTTGCCCGTGCCGATGGTGGCCGACAGCGCCGTGCACAAGGCGCCGAACTGGCTGATGTCGCCCGGCGCGTCCGGGTCCTTCGTCACCGACAGCTTAATAGCCGTCGGAAGTTTGCGCTGGATGAACCCCGTCCTGATCGTCAGGAAGATGTGGGAGCCCAGCAAGATCACCAGCATCGGGATGCCCCACACGAACGAGTCGATGCTTTTGATAACCTCGATTACCGCTTCCATTCCTTTTCCCTTTTCCCTTGGTTGAACAACGAACCTCAGCCGCCCAGAGCCCGTGTCGAAATGGGTTTGCCGCGCGAGCGCGCGGAGAAAGCCGTTTCGACAGAAGCACTTTAACGCGCTAAAGTACCCGCATTATAGGCAGAAGCGGGCGCCCGGTTTGTTAACAAAAGGAAAACTGTCAGCGAGCGGCGCGGATAGGAGCGAAAACCTGCGGCCGCAAGGCGCTTCCGGGGGCGCTACTTGCTCTCGACGACGGGGATCTCGGCGTCGTAGGGCTCGTCGAGGTGGCCGTCGTAGACGTAGTGCCTCGTCTCGCGCGCGACCAAGCCCGACAGCAGCAGGACGGCAACGATGTTCGGCACCGCCATGAGCGCGTTGCCGATGTCGGAGACCGTCCACACCACGTCGCCCACGCCGATAGCGCCCAGAAACGCCACGGCCACGTAGACCACCTGGTAGGGGACGTTCGCCCTGCGCCCGAACAGGTAGGAGACGCAGCGGTTTCCGTAGTAGCTCCACCCCAGGATGGTGGAATACGAGAACGACACCATGCCGAGCACCAGCACCGGCGTGCCCAAATACGGTATCTTCGCGAACGCGGCGGACGCCAGCGCGGCGCCGGTGTACACGCTCGGGTTCTCGATGATCTGTGTTTGTATCTCGGGGTGCGTGAGCATAGTCGACACGAGTACGATGCCCGTGAGCAGACAGATGACCACCGTCGACCAAAACGTCCCCGTCATGGCGATGAGCGCCTGCTCGGCGGGGTTTTTCGTGCGAGCGGCGGCCGCCACGATGGGCGCCGTGCCCAGGCCGCTCTCGTTGGAGAACAGGCCGCGCGCGCAGCCGTACTGCAGCGCCGTCATGAGCCCCGAGCCGACGGCACCGCCGAACGCCGCCTCGGGCGTGAACGCGCAGCGCAGGATGAGCATGACCGCATCGCCCAAAACCGACCAATTGAGCGCCATGATGACGACGCAGCCCAAGGCGTAGGCCACCGCCATGAACGGCACGAGCTTCTCGCACACCCGCGAGATGGACTTCACGCCGCCGAAGATAACGGCAGAGACCGCCACGACGATGACGACCGCGACCGCCTCCTTCGGGACGGCGGGGATCGACGAGGTGATAATGCCCGCCATGGCGGACGCCTGCACGGCGCTGCCCGTGCCGACGGTGGCGACCACGGCGAACGCCGCGAAGGCCACCGCCCCCAGCTTGGCCCACCACGGCGTGGTGCCGTCGGCACGCTTGAACGCGCGCTCCCACACGTACATGGCGCCGCCGAGCATCTGCCCCGCGTGGTCGCGCACGCGGTACTTGATGGAGGCGTACACCTCAACGTACTTGGTGGCTATGCCGAAGATGCCCGCGACCCACATCCAGAACACCGCGCCCGGCCCACCCGCGAGGATGGCGGTGGCGACGCCCACGATGGAGCCGGTGCCGATGGTGGCGGCGAGCGCCGTGGCGAGCGCCCCGAAGTTGGAGATGTCGCCCTTGCCGCTCGCGTCCCCGCGCACCGACATGCGGATGGCGGCGGGAATCTTGCGCTGGATGAACCCCGTGCGGAAGGTAAGGAAGATGTGCGTGCCCAGAAGCAGGGCGATCATGGCCGGACCCCATACGAAGGAGTCGATCGTATTCAGTATCTCAATCATAGTAATAAGCTATTGTACCGCTCGTAAAGCGCCATGGAGAGGCGCGTCAACATACGGAGGAAAAGCGCAGACCACTGGCGAGAAGGGCGACCGAATCGGAAGAGGACGAAAGGCAACCGACGAGCGGCGGCGAAAGACGCGGCGGGCGCCCGCAACCGACGAGCGGCGAGCCCCGCGGGGCCGCGCGGCCCTGCGCCCCGCCCCGAAACGCAAAAAGGGCCCGGGAGGGGGAATCCCCTCCCGGGCCCTTCCA
>JAUNGO010000089.1 GCA_030524475.1 Eggerthellaceae bacterium
GTGCGCAGGACGGCGCATAGGACGGCGCGCGAAGATGTGCGCGTGGTGCTCTTCGAGCGCGACGAGCGCGTGGGGCGCTCCATACTCGCCACGGGCAACGGGCGCTGCAACTTCTCGAACGCTCACGTTGCTCCTGACGTTTACCGCAACGAGCGTTTCGTGGCGGCGGCGCTGGCGGCAACCGAGGCGCGCGCGGCGCGTGAAATACCCTCGCAGCGCAAAAGCTCGACCGCCTATCCAACGGCGGTGCTCGGGTTTTTCTCGGACCTGGGCCTTTTATGGCGTGAAGAGGCGGAAGGCCGTCTTTACCCGTTGGCAAACAAGGCGAGCGTCGTGCTCGACGTGCTGCGTGCGGCCGCTGCGGCGGCGAGCGTGGAAGAGCGCGTGAACGCCGAGGTTGTGCGCGTGGAACCGCCGCGGGCTGCGGGCAGGCCGTTTACGCTGCGCATGGCCGACGGGGCGTTTGAGCGCGCCGACGCCGTGATAGCGGCGTGCGGCGGCACGGTGGCGCGCGATCTTCTGCCTGGCGTGGTGAAGTTTCACGAGATGCAGCCTGTGCTGGGACCTTTGGCAACCGATGCCCGCCTTGTGCGTCAGCTCGACAATATACGCGTGAAGGGCGCGGTTTCCCTGCGGCGCGCGGGCAAGGAGCTTGCACGCGAGCGGGGCGAGATCATGTTCCGCAAGTACGGCGTGTCGGGCGTGTGCGTGTTCAACCTGTCGCGTTTGGCGCGCCCGGGCGACGAGCTGCTCGTCGACTTCGTGCCGTGGGTGCGCGCGGTCGACATGGAGGCGTTTCTGAACGCGCGGCGCAAGCGCCTGATGGCAACGCGCGGCACGGGCGCGGGCGCGCTCACCTGCGGCGACTTCTTGCGCGGCATGGTGCTGCCGCAGGTGGCGCACGTGCTGCTGCAAAGCGCGGGGCTTCGCGAGGAAGACGCCTATACGCGCGACACGACTCCGCTCGTGGCGCAGCTGCTCAAAGGCTTCGCGTTGAGGGTCGAAGGCATAGGCGACGCGCGCCAGTGTCAGGTGCATCGCGGCGGGTTCGACGTGGGCGGCTTCGACGCGCGCTCGTGCGAAGCGCGGGCGCTTCCGGGGCTGTTCGCGGCGGGCGAGGCGCTCGACGTGGACGCGCCGTGCGGCGGCTACAACTTGCACTGGGCGTGGTCGAGCGGCATGCTTGCGGGGTGGAACGCCGTCGACCGCGTGCTGGGCGAGCCGAGTGGGGAAGGGGTTGCGCGATGACCAACACCCTTGAGGCGTCGAACGTGCGCGTGCCGCTCGACGCGATGCTGCCCGAAAACGAGGCGCGCCTGCGTGGGGAGGTGGCACGCGCGTTGGGCGTGAAGCCGCGCCAGGTGCGCGCGCAGCGCCTGTTGAAGCGCAGCGTCGACGCGCGCAAGAAGGCAAACGTGCACTTCGTGACCACGTGGGTGGTCGACCTCGCGGAAGGCGTTGCGCCCAAGCCCCGCAAAGGCGTGAACGTCAAAGCGCACGTTCCGCCCGAACCGCTGCGCATCCCCGATTGCCGCGCGCGCCTCGAGTTGCACGCCGAGCCGCGCCCTGTTGTGGTGGGCGCAGGCCCTGCCGGCCTGTTTGCGACGCTCTACCTCGCACAGGCGGGTTTGCGCCCCTTGCTGGTCGAGCGCGGCGAGGCCGTGGAGGACCGCGCACGCACGGTGGAGGCTTTCAACGCGGGCGCGCCGCTCAACGTGAACAGCAACGTGCAGTTCGGCGAAGGCGGTGCGGGCACGTTTTCCGACGGCAAGCTGAACACGGGCACGAAAAGCCCGCACATCCGCCATGTGCTCGAGGCGTTTGTGGAGGCGGGCGCGCCGTCCGAGATCCTTGTGGACGCAAAGCCCCACATCGGCACCGACAAGCTGGCCGGCGTGGTGCGCAACCTGCGCCGCCGCATCGAGGACGCGGGCGGGGAAGTGCGCTTCAACACGCAGCTTTCGGGTTTAGACGTGGAAGACGGCGCCGTGAGCGCGGTGCGTCTTTGCGACGTGCTCACGGGCGAGGAACGCACGGTGCGCGCGCGGCGCGTGGTGCTGGCCTGCGGGCATTCTGCGCGCGACACCTTCGAGATGCTGCGCGATGCTGGTTTCCCCATGCAGCGCAAGCCTTTCGCCGTCGGCGTGCGCATCGAGCACCCGCAGGCGCTCATCAATCGCGCGCAGTACGGCAAGGCGGCGGAGCACGCGGCACTCGGCGCCGCCGACTACAAGCTGGCGGTGCATCTGGCGGATGGACGCGGCGTGTACACGTTTTGTATGTGCCCGGGCGGTGAGGTGGTGGCCGCCGCCAGCGAGGAAGGCGGCGTGTGCACAAACGGCATGAGCCGCCACGCGCGCGACGGCGAGGCCGCCAACAGCGCGCTTTTGGCGGAAGTTCGCGCGTGCGACCTTCCCGGCGACGACCCTCTCGAGGGCGTGGCTTTTCAGCGCGCGCTCGAGCGCGCGGCTTTCGAGGCGGCGCGCGCAGCCGGCGGCGCCCCCTACGCGGCGCCCGCCCAAACGGTGGGCGCGTTTTTGGCGGCGGAAGGTGGCGCGCTGGATGCCGGGGAAGGCGACGCGACTGGCGGCGAATCGGGCGCGCGGGGCGGCGCCGAGGGGAGGAGGCTCCCCGTGCTCAAACAGTCCTGGGCTCGCGCGAAAGCGCCGCTGGCGCTTTCGGCTCGTGCGGAACTGCGCGCGGGAAGCCCCCTCCCCCCGGCGCCTGAGGCTGATTGCGACTCTTCTTCGAAAACCTCCATGTCCGACCAGCCCCTCGTTGCCCCTACGTACCCGCGCGGCGTGGCGTGGGTCGACCTGCACGCCTGCCTGCCGCCGCTGGTAACCGACGCGCTGGCCGAGGCGTTGCCGCTGCTCGACGCGAAGATGAGCGGCTTCGCTCACCCCCAAGCGGTGATGACGGCGGTCGAGGCGCGCAGCTCAAGCCCGGTGCGCATCGTGCGCGACGACACCTTCCAGTCGAGCATACGCGGGCTCTACCCGTGCGGCGAGGGCGCGGGATATGCCGGCGGCATCATGAGCGCCGCCGTCGACGGTCTGCGCGTGGCCGAGGCGATTTGCAACGAATGACCTACGGTTTCCGCTCTCTTTCGAAACTTATTCTGGATGCGAGTTTTTCCTCGAAGGGGAGTAGTATCGTTTTGTGGGCTACAATGACAGCAGAAGTAACGTCAAGGGAAAGGGTGCTTTCGTGACTTGCTGCAACGTCGGCATCGACCAGGCCGCCTGTGCGCTCAAGCGCGGCGAGGCGGTGATCTTTCCCACCGACACGGTGTACGGCGTGGGCGTGTCGGTGCGCCATGCCGCCACGCCGGAGATCCTTTTCGACCTCAAGCAGCGCGACCGCGGCAAACCTGTCGCCTGGTTGGTGGGCTCGCTTGCCGACCTTGCGCGCTACGGCGCCGACGTGCCGGCGTTCGCGAGCGCCCTGGCGCGCGCGTTTTGGCCGGGCGCGCTCACGCTCATCGTGCGCGCGAGCGACGAGGTGCCGTCGGCGTTTCGCTCGGAGGCGGGCACCATCGGTTTGCGCATGCCCGCCGACACGGCGGCGCTCGACCTTCTGGGCAAAGTGGGCTGCCCGCTCGCCACCACCTCGGCCAACGCTTCAGGTGCCCGTCCGCCGCGCTCAAGCGACGAGGTCGACCCCGCCTTCGCCGCCGCCGTCGGCTGCATGGTGGCCGACGGCGCCCCGCGCAGCGGCACGGCTTCGACCATTCTCGACTGCACGGGCGACCATCCCGTGGTCGTGCGCGAAGGTGACGTAACCATTGCCGACATTCGCGCGATGGGGTAGCGCAAAACCTCTTGGAAGGGGGCTTGTCATGCCTAACGTAGCGGCCCAGGCGGCGCGCGTGGAGCGCACGACGCTCGGGTTCACCTCAACCGACGGAAAAACTCAGGTCAAGGGGCTTTTGTGGCAGCCCGCGAAGCCGGCGCCCGCACGCGGTGTCGTGCAGAT
>JAUNGO010000033.1:0-8215 GCA_030524475.1 Eggerthellaceae bacterium
TCGGATTATCTCTTGACTTCATATAGCTGGTCTCTTTACCTATATCTAGAAAATATTACCACATTCTGCCCCTCCCCCTACAATTCCGCAACAAACGACAATACATATGTAACAAAAGGGACAAGAGCAGGATTAAAGAGCGAGCAGAAGACAAACGAAAAAGGCGCTTGAGCACTGGAGTGTCCGTCGCCTTGAACGAACACGAAAGGTGGAACGCGGGGACGTAGCCCCATAAACAACTAGAGCCTGTCCCAGTAGGACCGACCCTTACAAAACCTCGAAGGTTTTTGCATCAGCAAGCATATTCCCATCAACGCCCTGCTGCGTCAAACGTTTTCACGGCAAATGCAAGGCGAAAGATCGGGGGAATTCCGCGATCCGTAGCTCGCGAAACCCCCCGATCGTCGATTTGGACAAAATCGCCGTTTACCTGCGTAAATGATAACTCATTGGAGTAATTTGCGGTGTTTCGTTGGAGTGATTTGCGCTTGATTTGATGGGGGGGGGGCGAAACGCCGTAAGCAGAAATCCGAGTGCATTCAAATCGCCCATGAGGCGATCCTCGTTAACCTTGTTTAGGAATTTCGCATATGAACTAGGAAGAATTCATAAGAGTTGCTAGTAGTTTTTCGTAAAACTCGCTAGTAGATTTTCGGGGAAATGGGTCTTGGGGAGCACGGGGGGCTTGTTGCGTATAGCAGCTTTTCTTTATGCTATACTTACGTGAGGTTCTTGCAGGGCGCAGAAGGGCGAGAAAGCGAGGGGAGTTGCCGTGGGAATGGCTCAGATGAACGTGCGGCTGGACGACGACTTGCGCGTGCAGGGAAATCTGGCGTTCGAGAGCATCGGGTGGTCGCCGTCGCAGGCGGTTCGCACGCTGTGGGCGTACGCAGCGAAAAATAGGCGCGACCCTCGCCAGCTCAAGAAGAGCCTTGAGGCGTTTCTCGGCAACGAGGGCGCTTCGACCCCCAAGCAGGAAGCGCGGCGAGCGCTCGTTCTCGAAGGTCAGCAAATTGTGCCGAACGCCAGAGCGAGGCTGGGAATTTCTTCCGAAGCGTTGAGCGAACTCCCCTCTTACGAAGAACTGAGGGAAGAGGCCGTTTACGAACGCTGGCAAGAGCGAGGTCTGCTATGAGCTCGGAAAACCCGATTGCGCTGCTCGACACCAATGTTTGGCTCGACCACTTTCTCGGCAATCGACCCAAAAGCGCGCACGCCACAAATCTCATAACCTACGCCGCCGCGCACGACATCACCTTGGCGTACTCCGCCGGCGAGGTTAAAGACGTTTACTACCTTATTGGGCAGGAGCTGAAAAGGGAGCGCAGAAAAACCGCGGGCACGCTCACCCAATCCGACGCCCTTGCGTGCTCCGAAGTTGCTTGGGCGTGCGTCGACAACATGACGGCCCTTGCGACGGCGATTTCCGTCGGCGAGCCGCAAGTGTGGCTTGCGCGGCACTTCCGCAGCCTGCACAACGACTTCGAGGACAACCTGGTGCTCGCCGCGCTGGAAACCTCGAAAGCCGACGTTTTCGTCACCAACGACGAAACGATTCGCAGCAAAAGCCCCGTTCCAAGCTTCTCACCCGAAGACACGCTTGCCTACTGGAAAATGTGAGGGCGGGCGGAGCACGGAACGCGGGAGGGCGAACGCGGGGACTCGGGTCGAGCGCGGGGAAGTAGCGCGGTAGGGCGAGCGCGGGGACGTAGCGCGTTCGCCCCGCGCTCGTCCGCCTTGCGCTTTTTACGCGAGTTGGTTCGCTATGAGGGCTGCGGCGGCAACGAGGAGGAAGCCGCTGAAGATGAAGCGCAGCGTTCGCTCGGGTATGCGCGAAACCAGGTGCGCGCCGATGGTGGCGCCGGGAATCGAGCCGCACGCCACGGCGATGCCCGCCACCCAGTTCACGTTGCCGAGCATCGCCTGCATGACGACGCCGGGAATCGCCAGAATCATCACCGCCACCAACGACGTGCCCGACGTAAGCTTCATGGGCGTGTGGATGAGTTGCAGCATCATCGGCACCATGAGGAAACCGCCGCCCACGCCCACGTATCCCGACGCCAAGCCCGCCACCAGGCCGATTCCCGTGCCCATGGCAAGCTGCTTGCGCGTAAGAGCGGGAACAGGCGGGACGGCAGGTGCGGCTGCGGAAGAATCGTTGCAAGCAGTAACAATAGACGCATGGGTAGAAGTCGCGTCACTTGGGGCAGACGCGACTGCGGGAGTAGCGGAAGCGGAACCGCCGCAGGGGGCTGCGAATGTTTCACGTGAAACATCGCTGCGCGCGTCTTTTTCGCTGCGGGAAAATGTTTCACGTGAAACATTCTTCTCGGCGGCTGCGGAAACTGCCTCGCGCGCGTTTTCGCGCGCAGCGCTCGACTTCGCCGCTTTTGGGGTCTTCGGGGCTTTCAGCGCTTTGCGAAACATCGTGAACGACGAGTACGCGATGATCACCGCCGCAGCCGCCATAATCATCCAGTCGGCCGATTTCGTAGCCAACCACACGCCAACAGGCGAGGTGATCGCGCCGCCGATGCCGGCCGCGATGCCCAGCTTCGGGATGCACGTTTTGCCGCGCACGTGCGACACCACGCCCGACACGCTCGTGGGAATGATCGTGAACAGCGACGTGGCGGTGCACGCGATGGGCTCCATCAGGTACGCCAGCTTGAACACCGGCACAAGAATAGTTCCTCCGCCGATGCCGAGCATACCCGACAAAACGCCCACAACCAGCCCCACCACGATCGACGCCGCCGCCATGCCAACCAGTTCCATTCCCTACCTTCTACTCAGTTTCTTCGTTGACGATTTCAACAACCCCGCCAACCGCATGCGCCCCAGGCGGAACACGGGGGCGCAGCCCTGTCCACCGCCGCTTTCTACTCCGCCATGTCGAGGCGAATCTC
This sequence comes from Eggerthellaceae bacterium, assembly GCA_030524475.1. GTDB lineage: Bacteria > Actinomycetota > Coriobacteriia > Coriobacteriales > Eggerthellaceae > CAAEEV01. The sequence goes on from JAUNGO010000033.1 coordinate 2,913, forward strand.
GCAGGTCATGCCGGGGTCGATCTGCGGTGCGGCTTCAAATGTTTCACGTGAAACATTCGCGTCGGCACGCCCGCGCTCAGCGCCCCGCTCGCCCACCTGCGGCGCGGCTTCCCGTGCACTCCGCGTGCCCCGTGCCTGCGTCCCTTCCGCGCCCTGCGGCTGCTCCGCGGGCGCTTCTCCCGACGCGCGCAAGCACGACTGCACGAGCGCCGCCGCCAGCATCTGGTCGGAGTCCAGGCGCGCCATCGCCTCGGGCCACACGTACTGGAACTCGAAATACTTCGCGCAGTTCTCTTCCGCATACGTCGACGCCTCGCCCGTCGCCGCCTTCGCCGCGCGGCGGTACGCCCGCTTGTCAGGCCGCCCGAAGCTGCGCAAAAATGCCGTCAGCCGAATGCGCCGCGTGAGCCCCGCCTCCAAAAACGGTCCCGGATACGGCTCGAGCGACTGCGGCTTGACCTGCTGCAAGTCGATGAGCGCCCGCGAGTATTCCAGCTTTCGGTACTCGTAGATCCAACGGAAGATGTCTTGGCGGAAGCGGTCGCCCTCGCTTTGCGTTTTCGGCGGAAGATGGTGAAGCATCCAGCGGTTGTCGAACCAGATGTCCGAGCCGTACATGCGCAGGTTCAGCATGTAGTCGAGGTCCTCGCCGCGCGTAATCCACGGATCGAACGCCAGCCGCTTGAACGCCTCCTTGTGGATGGCCAGGCAGCCACCGCACACGTGGTTCGACCGCGACAGGCGCGGGCCGCGCATGGCGGAGCTGATCCATTCGTTGAACGCGCTTCCCTGCTGCCAGAAGCGGTTGTACCACGCGTCTTCCCATTTCGAGAGATATGACCCCTGGTCATTGAGGTAGTACCCTGTTTTCGCCAGAATGGGAATGCCCTTGCGCGTGAGCTTGCCCAAGCCGTACATGGCGGTTTTGAGGAAGTCGGGCGAGTCGATTACCTCGTCGTCGTCGAGGAACACCACCGCGTCGAAGCCGAGCGTATTGGCGATCACGAGCCCCAGGTTGCGCACCGCGCCGTAGCCGCGCAAGCCTATCTCGGTTTTGAGCTGCCCGATGTTGAGCTGCTCCATGCGCTGCCGAACGAGCGCCAACTCCGCCGCGCCGATGACCAGCACATTGAGCGCCGGGTGGTTGGCGGCAACGGCACGCACCTTCTCGGCCGCTTGGTTCTCAAGCCCCGCTTCCGCCGCCACGAGCACCACCACAAGCCCGATACCCTCCACGCCTTCGAGCGATTTCAGGCATCGCCCCAGCTCACCGACTTGCGTGATGCCGGTGGTGTGGTCGTAGTTCGCGATCACGTCCTGGTTGGCGCGCCGGCGGCGCGTCGCCGATATGAACGTCGGAATGACAACGACAGGCTTCATGAGGCTCCTCCCCCTACTTCTTCCTCTGTTTCTTCCCGTGGGCGGAACGCGGCGCGCGTGCGGCGCTGCCGTTGCCGGCGCCGCTGCGGGCACGCGCGTTCCGTGCGTGCGAGGCGCGATCGCCGCCGACATCGCCTTCGCCAGCGCCGCTGTACACACCGCGGGCACGCGCGTTCCTCACGCCCGATCGAGCGCGTGCGGCGCGCTTGCTCTCGGGCGGCTGCTCCTTCTGCTGCCAGCGCGCCTGCTCGCGACGCTCCTTGACCGACGCCGTTTCCGACCGCAACGCCTGGTAGGAGGCGAAGCGCGCCTCGGAAATCTCGCCCGACTCCACCGCCGCGCGCACCGCGCAGCCCGGCTCGCGCTCGTGCTTGCAGTCGCGGAAGCGGCAGTTCGCGGCAACTTCCTCGATGTCGGCGAAGGCGGCCTCTATCCCCGCGTCGGCGTCCCACAGCCCCAGACCGCGCACGCCCGGCATGTCGACCACGCGACCCGCCCCCGGCAGCTGCACGATCTCGCGGCTCACCGTGGTGTGACGGCCCTTGCCGTCGCCCTCGCGCACCGCCGCCGTTTCCTGCACGTGCGCACCCATCAGCAAGTTTACCAAACTTGACTTCCCCACGCCCGAGCGTCCCATGAGCACGGTGGTCGTGCCCGGCGGCATGAGGGCGCGCACCGCCTCCACCGAGGCGTCGTCGTCGGTTGTTACCACAAGCGTCTCCACGTCGGGTCCCACCAGCGCGCGCACCTGGTCGCGCACGCGTTCGACGTGCCCCTCGTCGTGCGCGAGGTCGGCTTTCGTGAGCACCACGGTTACCCGCGCGCCCGTTTCGTACGCCAGCACCAGCTCGCGCTCAAGGCGGCGCATGTTCACCTCGCCGAGCGGCTGCGCCACGATCACGCGGTCGAAGTTCGCGGCGAGCACCTGCGGAAGCGCGCGCTCGGTGGGGTCTTTGCGCACCAACTCGCGCGTGCGCGGGCGAATGGACTCGATGAGCGCCTTGTCATGGGCGCCCGGCAAGCGAACGTCCACCACGTCTCCGATGACGGCGCGCTCGTGCGCGTTTTTCACCAGCGCGGTGGCGTGCTCGCAGCGCAGAAGAGAGCCCGCCTCGTCGTGCAGCTTGACCAGCGGAAACCCGCGATCGAGCTTGACCACCTCGCCAACGGCGAACGCGTCGGGGGCTTCGCGGGCGTCCATCGGGGTCGCACTTGCCGCGCGCGCATCTTCCGCGTTTTCCGCCGCCAATGTTTCACGTGAAACATTCAGAGCGTCAGCCGCCGCACCCACAGCGCGCGCGCCTTCGTGCGCGAACCCTTCTGCACAGCCCTCTTTCATCGGCGGCTTTCCCTCAGCCTAAAGAACACCACGATGAGCACGCCGCCCGCCAGCGTGAGCACAATTCCCGGTACGAAATCCATAGGGTTGAACGCGTCGGGGGTTTCCGACCCCTTCGACACCACCGACACATGGTCGACGTGCAGGTCGGTGACGCCCTCGTGCTCGGAGCACGCCAGGTTGAACGTGCCGCGCACCTGCAGCACCGTGCCGCGCTTGCCGTACGCGCCGTACGTGTCGATGAGCGACGTCGAGGTTTTCGACACGAACACGCCCATTTCGGAATGCGAGCCGTCGATTGCCTCGAGCGTGATCCAACAATGGCTGGAGTCGAGCTCGGCGTTGATGCGGTCGCCTACCACCTCGCCGGTGATCTGCACGGTTTGCCCGTCGAGGTAGGAGTCGGCCTCGTCGAGGTCGGAGATCGACGCGTCGTAGATAAACGAGCTGTCGGGCAGCTGCTGCACGTTCAACTGGTTGTCGGCGGAAGGTCCTTCTTCGCCCCACGCCGCGCAAGGGAAGGCGAAAACTGCGAGCGCGAAAACGATTGCGAACGCCAGCGCAGCCGCAGCCGCACGCGCACGCACAGCTTCCGCGCCCCGCGCCCGCCGCGCACGCACAGCTTCCGCGCCTCGCGCCCCGCGCGCCCACGCCCGCACAGCTTCCGCGCCCCGCACGCCCCGCGCCCGTTGCGCACACACGGCTTCCGCGCCTCGTTCCCGCAGCCTCACCATGCCGACCCCTTCGCCTTCTTGCGCGGCACCACCGACGCCACGACCTCCGCCAGCAGCGCAAGCAGCGTCACGAACTCCAGACGGCCCGCCCACATTTGGAAGATGTAGAACAGCTCGAGCGTTATGGGCATGCCCGGCGACACCACGCCCGTGATAATGCCGCCGTTCGACGTCATCGCCACCGACTCAAAGATGGCTTGCGTGGCTTCGCAGCCGTGCGCGATTCCCACCAGCGCGCCGAGGGCGTACGTGATCACGTAGAGGATGAACACCGTCATGGCTTCCTTCACCACTTCGGGCGTGAGGATGCGGCGCCCCAGATGGCTGTACGCCACCACCACGCGCGCCGAGTCGGGCGCGAGCGCCTCTTTCACCGTCGACACGATCGACTTGAAAATGATGCCCACGCGATACAGCTTGATGCCGCCCGCCGTGGAGCCCGCGCCGCCGCCGACCGCCATAAGCAGCGCCAACGCAAGGAAAGCGCCTGACGAGAGCACCGTTGTCAGTTGGTTGGTGGTGATGGTTTGGAATCCTGTGGTGGTGAACGCCGAGATCACCATGAAAAACCCGCGCCGCAGCAGCGCCGGCAGGTCGGAGAACAGCGGCCACGTGGCGAGCGACGCCGTGAACACGAGTGTCATGGCGCTCACCCACAAAACGGTGGTGCGCGTTTCGATGTCGCGCAGGAACATACCGATGCGGCCGCGGCGCACCTCGGCGAAAATGACGAAGCTGATCGACCCGAGCAGCATGAGGAACACCAGCACCAGCTCGACGGGGAACGAGTGGTAGTACAGAATCGACTGCGCCATGGGCGTAAAGCCGCCGGTCACGAAGCCCGAGATGGCAATCCAAAGCGCATGGAGAAACGCGCGCGCCGGCTCCATGCCCGCAATAAGGCACATCAGCGTTAGCAGCACCGTGGCAAGGGCGATGACAGCCACCGTGATGCGCGCGATGAACTGCGTGGTTTGGATGACGTTGGGCACCACGTGCTCGCTGCGCCCCTCGGAGGTGTACAGCGACGCGCCCGCGCGCTTGCCGAACAGCCCGATCGAGAGCGCCACCACGATAAGGCCCAAGCCGCCGAGCAGGTGCATCACGAAGCGGAACATATTGTCGGCGTTCGACAGGTGGTCAAGGTCGACGATGACGCTGGCGCCCGTGGTGGTAAGCCCCGACACGCCGTCGAAAAGCGCGTCGAGATACGTGAGGTAGTGACCCGAGAAGTACAGCGGAATCGAGCAGAAAAACGCAAGGACAATCCACGCCAGGCCCGTGACGGCAAGCGCCTGGCGGCGCGTCAGGCGGCTCGGCTCGATGCGCAGAAACCGCAGCAGCGCCCCGGCGACAAGCGCCACGCCGATGGCGAACAGGTAGCGCGCGGCCGGCTCCCACTCGCGGAAGATCAACGCCGTGATGAAGGGAACGGCCATGAGCAGCGCCGAGAACATGATGAGCGTGCCCAAATAGTGGCCGATCACGCGCAGGTCGTAGAGGGAAAACCGCTGCCACATGGCTAGCCCATCACCACGCGCACGACGGCAATAAGCACCCAAAGCCCCGCGATGAAGCCCGCGATGGTCAGCAACACCAGCCCGAACCCGACGGCAGACGAGGCTGTTGCCGCTTTTATGTCACCAAGAGATTTGTTCATGACGCTCATTTTACCGCAGAAGCAAAGAGGGGTGCAGCGCGATGTGCCGCGATGTGGAGAGAGCGCGGCGGCGGCGACGTGGGGTGGGCGGGCGAGGCGGGGGCGCGGCGCATTTTTGACCTGGAAAAATGGCCCCGGCTGTTGTTTCGCAACCGAACCCCGCCACCCCCTCGCCCCAGCCCTCGGGTCG
>JAUNGO010000033.1:8225-28524 GCA_030524475.1 Eggerthellaceae bacterium
GGCGCGGGGCGCGGGGGCCGGGGGGGGGGGGGGCGGGGCGGGGGCGCTGCGAATGTTTCACGTGAAACATTCGCAGCGGCTTTTGTTGCGCAGCCTTCGCGCGACACGCCTTCGCCGCTCCCTTCGTGACTCAAACGTAAGGAGTGTGCAAGGGTTGCGAAAGGGTGCGCGCGTAAGCTAAAAGCGTTACGAAGCCACGCAGCCGTGTAGCCACACGGCCGCAGAGCCCGAAGGGAAGTGCGCATGAAGAAGCTGTTGGCCGTTGCCGTTGCTGCGGCGGCGCTTTGGGCGATTTACCGCCAAGTGCCTAAGACCGAGCCGATAAAACCAAGCCGCCGACCACCAGCACAATCCCCATCACAATCTGGGGCGTAAGCGGCTCACCCAGAACGAGAACCGACGCCGTGACGGTTATCGCGGGCGTGAGGTAGATGTAGACACTCGTGCGCGCCGCGCCGAGCCGAGACACCGCGTATCCCCACATGGCGAAGCACGCGGCAGAGGCTATAAGCCCCAAGAACAACAGGTTTCCTATGTTGACAGCACTCGCGAAGCGCGCCACGTCAAGCGACGGCTGCGAAAGGGCGAGCACGGGCAGCATGAACGCCAGCCCCCACGCGAACGTGCGCTTCGTCACGGCGATCGTCTCGTACCCGAGCGCCGCGATGCGCGCGATCACCGTGGAATACACCGCCCACACCAGCGCCGCCGCCAGCGCCAGCACGTCGCCGAGGTTGATGCCGAGCCCCAGGATGCCGGGGCTTCCGGCATCGGACGCAGCGCCGCCGGAAGCCGCAACGCTGCCAGCCGAGCCCGCGCCAACGAGCGCCGCCGGATCGGGAAAGCTCACCAGCACGACCCCCGCCATCGCCAGCACGAAACCCACGTAGAACAGCGGTTTCGGCGCGCGCTCGGCACGCAGCGCAACGGCGATGAGCGCCGTGAAGAGCGGCGCGACCGTCACGATAACGCCCACCTTCGACGCGTCGGTGTACACCAGCGCCACGTTCTCCAGCAGGTAGTACAGCATGATTCCCGTAAAACCCGCCGCCGCAAACAGAACCTCGTGGCGGCGGCGCTGCAGACGCAGCATACGGGGGCGCAGCACGCACAGCGCCGCAAACGCCATGAGGAAGCGTGCGAAAAGAATCTCGACGGGCGCGAAGTCGACCAGCAGAACCTTGGTCGAAACAAACGTTGTGCCCCACACCAGCACCGTAGCAAGCGCCACAAGATGCGCGTTCATCGCAACAGCTCCCGAGACGTCAAATCAGCCGAGACACGCGTTGCCGGGCGCAACGCCCACTCGACGCGCAAATCCGTCCGCCTCACAACATACGCCCGCCGCACCGCAAACCCTTCCCGTTAAATCAAACCTCTCTCGATACCGCGGTCAACAAGCGAGCGACAAGATCGATCCCGCCGCGCACCTCAACACGCGAATCTCGTAAACCTTGCTTATGGTACAGGTTTTCGCGCAAGCGTCTTGAAGAATATTGCGCACCGAGACAAATAAAAGCACCTCAACCATCTTGGTCTGTGCTTTTTCGTATGCCGTCGAAAGGGCTGATCGTGATTGGATCAGAATACCGAACGTATCGAGTGCGCAGGCTCAAGATTTTCAGAAGAACGGCTGCAATTTACCGCGGCTCTATGGTATAAAGCCATTGGAGGCGCTTGAAGCGCTTCTTCCAAGTCGCGGGGGGATGTCCTCCCGCTTTTTTTCGCTAGGGGCAGGGTTGAGAGAAATCAGCATCTTCGCGGACGAGTCCGGCGACCAAGGCGGTCATTCGAGGTGCTATGCCCTAACCCTCGTGTTCCACGATCAAGACGACGACGTCGAAACGGAGTTCGCCAAGTACCGCAGCGGCTTGCTCGCTCGGCAACTCAGGGACATCCCCTTTCATGCCGGGCCCCTCATGAACGGCCACGACGACTACGAGAGCATGGAGCTGGCGACCAGGAAGTCTTACTTCGCCCAGTTTTTCATCATGGTTCAGCACCTTCCCGTCAAGTATCGGACTTTCGTATACAAAAGAAGCGAGATGCAGGAGCCGGACGCCCTCACGCATCGCATGAGGCAGGACATCACGAACCTCTTGTTCGACGAGCTGTCTTTCTTCCAATCCTTCGACAAGGTGAAAATCTATTACGACGGCGGCCAAGACGTCGTAGCCACGGCCTTGCGCGAAGCCGTGGAGTACGTGCTCTCCAAGGGCAGCGTTCTCTATCGGAAGACGAAATCGTCCGACTTCATGCTGGCTCAGGTTGCCGACATGCTCTGTACGCTTGAAGTGACCGATCGAAAATACCGAGCGAATGAACTTACCAAAACCGATGAGAAGATGTTTGGCCGGAGCAAGGCGTTCAGAAACAACTACATGAAGGCGATCAAGCGCAAACGTCTGGCCTAGCGAGTCCGCGCTTCGGCTTCTGTACGCAGAAAAGCAGGCGAATGCTATCGCCTAGACAGGAGCGGCAATGGCACGCATTTCCGTTGCCGCTCCTTCGTCACCAGCGGCAGCGCAACAGACAAAAACGGCGACCCCGAGCGTTGCTGCTCAGGGCCACCGTTTCCGCAGCTAGCGTTGTCGCTTTCGCTACCGCGTGCGTCGCCGTTATTCCCCGCTCTCCAGTAGGGCGTCGAAGTCTACTGGACCTTCTGTGCGGCACGTGTACTCGCCGTTGTCGTCGAGGTCGATCAGCACGTGGCCGCGGTCGAACAGCTCGCCACGGATGACCTTCTCGGCAATGCGGTCGACCACCTGGCGCTGGATCAGGCGCTTCAGCGGGCGAGCGCCGTACACCGGGTCGAAGCCGTCGATCGACAGGTGCTCCATCGCCGCCGGCGTCACGTCGAGCGTGATATGCCGCGCCGCCAAGCGTGCGCGCACCTCCTCAAGCTGCAGGTTCACAATGCTCTCGATGTTCGAGATGCTCAGCGACTTGAACGTGATGATGTCGTCGATGCGGTTCAAGAACTCCGGGCGGAACGTCGTGCGCAGCGTGTCCTGCAGACGGTTCGTGAACTCCATCATGCGCTTCGCCGCCGCCTCCGGCGACATATTCGCCATCTTCTCCACCATGTCGCCCATGGTCTCGCCCTCGGCTGCCGCTTGGTCTTGGATGATCTGGCTGCCGATGTTCGAGGTCATGATGATGATCGTGTTCTTGAAGTTCACCACGCGACCCTGCCCGTCGGTCAAGCGTCCGTCGTCGAGCACCTGCAGCAGCACGTTGAACACGTCGGGGTGCGCCTTCTCGATCTCGTCGAGCAGCACCACCGAGTAGGGCTGGCGCCGCACCGCCTCGGTGAGCTGGCCGCCCTCGTCGTAGCCGACGTATCCCGGAGGCGCGCCGATCAGGCGTTGCACGCTGAACTTCTCCATGTACTCGGACATGTCGATGCGCACCATCGCCTTCTCGGAGTCGAACAGGTAGTCGGCCAGCGCCTTCGCGAGCTCGGTTTTGCCCACGCCCGTGGGGCCGAGGAACATGAACGACCCGATGGGGCGGTTGGGGTCGGAAAGACCCGCGCGGCTGCGGCGAATGGCGCCCGCCACGGCGTTCACGGCCTCGTCTTGGCCCACCACGCGCTGCTTCAGCACGTCCTCGAGGTCGACGAGTTTTTCCATCTCGCCCTGCATCATCTTGGTCACCGGGATGCCCGTCCACATCGACACCACCTCGGCGATCTCCTCCTCGGAGACCTCCTCTTTCAGGATGGCGCCGTCCTGCTGCTTGAGCTTGAGCGCGTCCTCGGCCTCGTGCAGTTGGCGCTGCAGCTCGGGGATGCGCGCGAAGCGAATCTCGGAGGCACGCGCCAGGTCGCCCTCGCGGGTGGCGCGCTCTTCCTCAAGCTGCGCGGACTCGAGCTCGGCCTTGAGGTTCTGCACGCCGCCGATCACGTCTTTTTCGTTTTGCCAGAGCGCCTTTTGGTGGTCGAGCGCCTCGCGCGCCTCGGCGATGTCGCGGCGCAGCTTCTCCAGGCGCTCGGCGGAGGCCTCGTCGGTCTCCTTCATGAGCGCCTGTTCCTCGATTTGCATCTGGATGAGCTTGCGCTCCGCCGCGTCGACTTCCTCCGGCATCGAGTCGATCTCGATGCGCAGGCGGCTGGCGGCCTCGTCCATGAGGTCGATGGCCTTGTCGGGCAGGAAGCGGTCGGAGATGTAGCGGTCGGAAAGCTCGGCCGCCGCCACGATGGCGCCGTCGGTGATGCGCACGCCGTGGTGGATCTCGTACTTCTCCTTCAAGCCGCGCAGGATGGCGATGGTGTCCTCGACCGTCGGCTCGCTCACGACCACCGGCTGGAAGCGGCGCTCAAGCGCGGCGTCCTTCTCCACGTACTTGCGGTACTCGTCGAGCGTGGTGGCACCGATAGCGTGCAGCTCGCCGCGCGCGAGGGCGGGTTTCAGCATGTTGCCCGCATCAAGCGAGCTGTCGCCGCCCGCGCCCGCGCCCACGATGGTGTGGAGCTCGTCGATGAACAGGATGATGTTGCCGCCGGCCTCCTTGACCTCGCGCAACACGGCCTTCAAGCGATCCTCGAACTCGCCGCGGTACTTCGCGCCCGCCATCATGGCGCCCAGATCGAGCGAGACGATCTCGCGGTCGCGCAGGCTGGAGGGCACGTCACCCGCCACGATGCGCTGCGCCAGCCCCTCGACGATGGCGGTTTTGCCCGTGCCCGGCTCGCCGATGAGCACGGGGTTGTTCTTCGTGCGGCGCGACAGCACCTGGATGGTGCGGCGAATTTCCTCGGAACGGCCGATGACCGGGTCGAGCTTGCCCTCGCGCGCTTGTTGCGTGAGGTTTTGCCCGTACTGCTCCAGCGCCTCGAACTGCGTTTTGTCGGTTTGCGAGGTCACGCGCGTGTCGCCGCGCAGCGACTCGTAGGCCGCCTCGATGTTCTTGCGCGTGATGCCCGCGCCGGTGAGCACGCGGCCTGCCGCGCCCTTGTCCTCCGACAGCGCGATGAGCAAGTGCTCGCTCGTGGCGTAGCTGTCGCCGAGCTTCTCGGCGATCTTCACGGCGTTGTCGATCACGCGCATGAGGTCGTTGCCCGGGATGGTCATGGCCATGCCGCCCGACGCCTTCGCCATCTTGGAAATCTCGTCGTCGACGTTGGCGGCCAGCTGCGCCGGGTCGGCGCCGATGCGCTTGATGATGGCGGAAATGTTGTTCTCGTCGGCGTCAAGCAGCGCCTTCAGCAAATGTATAGGCTCGATGACGGCCGCCTCGGCGTCGCCGGCCACGCCCATCGCGGCCTGAAACGCCTCTTGCGCCGTCACGGCAAGTTTGTCTAGTCTCATAGTTGGTTCCTTTCCTTTACGGAAGGTAACGCAGTTGCGGAAGATCCGAAACCCTCACCAGGCTGTTCACGCTTTCGCGCGTTTCCAGCTCGTGCACGCGGTCGGCCAGGCGGCGCACGCGCTTGTGGAGATCGTCGAGCTCTTGGTCGCGCTCGTCGAGGCGCCCCTGCAAATCGAGGATGCGGATGACGCCCGCCAGGTTGATGCCTTCGCCCGTCAACTCGTTGATGAGCTCCAAGCGCTCGATGTCGGCCTGCGAGTACATACGCGTGTTGCCGCTCGTGCGCTGCGGCGTGACCAGGCCTTTCTGCTCATAGGCGCGCAGCGTTTGCGGGTGGACGCCCGCAAGCTCAGCCGCCACGCTGATCATGTACACCGGTCGGTTTCGGTCGTTTACTGCCATGTCCTCACGTCTTCCGTCGTCGCTGCCATAAACTCTTCCATAGCCGCCTTCTGCTTCGCGTTCATGCTTCGCGGCACTTTCACGTCAAGCTCGATCTTCAAGTTGCCGAACGAGCCCTTCCGCTTCACGTCGGGCGCGCCTTTGCCCTTGATGGTAAGCACGGTGCCGTCTTGCGTTCCCGCCGGCACCTTCACGCGCACCTTCGTGCCGTCGGGCGCGGGCACCACGATGGACGCGCCCAGCGCAGCTTCCGCCACCGTGATGGGGGTTTTCACCACCACATCGGCCTTGTTGCGCCGGTAGTACGGGTGCGGGCCGATCTTCGTGGTGATCAGCAGGTCGCCCGCCTCGCCGCCGTCTTGCCCGAGGCCGCCCTTGCCCTTGAAGCGCAAGCGCCCGCCGTCGACCGCGCCCGCCGGAATCTTCACCGTGAGGGTGTCGGATTCCGACTTGCCTGGGATGCGCACGGTCACGCGCTTCTCGGCGCCGTGGAACGCCTCGTCGAACGTTACGTCGAGGGTGACGTTCATGTCCTGCCCGCGACGCGCGCGAGGCTGCCCTTGCCCGCCGAAGCCACCAAAGTTCCACTCGGTGCCAAACGCCCCTTCGCCGCGACGGATGCTTTCCAAGATGTCCGACCAGCTGCCGCTGAAGCTTGCGCCCCCGGCACCGCCCGCGCCGCCGAAGATGTCCTCGACCGAGAAGCCCTGACCGCCGCCCCAGCCGTGCGGAATCTGGTTCTCGTTCGCCGTGCCGTACTGGTCGTAGAGCTGGCGCTTCTTGTCGTCGCTCAAAACCTCGTAGGCTTCGTTGATCTCCTTGAACTTGGCCTCGTCGCCGCCCGCGTCGGGATGATACTTGCGCGCGAGCTTGCGAAACGCTTTCTTTATTTCGTCGCTCGAGGCGGTGCGAGGCACGCCCAGCGTCTTGTAGTAGTCTGGCGTCGCAGCCATGCGTTCCACCTCTTTCCTTCCTTACAGCAAAGGCGGACCAAAAGCCCGCCCTCGCCTACCTGTTTATCTGTTGCCCCGCCTACTCTTCTTCCGCAGGCTTCTCGCGTTTGGGTCCGCCGGTGGTTACCGTTACCATGGCCGCGCGCAAAACCTTGGTGCCCATGCGGTAGCCCTTTTGGTACACCTGCGCGACCGTCTCGTCGGGCACGCTCGGGTCGTCGACCGTGGCAACCGCCTGGGCTTCCAGCGCGTCGAACGCCTCGCCCGCCGGGTCGATCACCTCGACGCCGCCTTTCACCAGCGTGTCGACCAGCTTCGTGTGCACCGCCTGCACGCCGCCGAGCAAACCGGCCTCGCCGTTGTCGTTGGCGTACGCGATAGTGCGCTCGAAGTCGTCCAGCACGGGAAGCAGGCTCGTCACCAGCTTCTCGGTGGCGCGCGCCTTCTCGGCCTCGCGCTGCTCGTTCGTGCGGCGACGGTACGTGTCCCACTCGGCGTGCAGGCGCATGTACTTGTCTTTCCACTCGGCTACCTCGGCCTGCGCCTGGGCAACCAGTTCAGACTCAGCCGCTGCGCCGGCAACCGCCGCGTCGGCCTCGGCCGCCAGCTCGGGGTCGAACTCGCCTTCCGCGCCTTCCGCCGCTGCGCCCGCGCCTTGCGCGCCGTTCGCGTCGGCCGCGTCCTCGATCACCTCGGCCTCAACCACTTCGGCTTCGGCAGTCGTCTCGTCGGCTGCGGCGGCCTGGGCGGCCGGCTCCGCAGAGCCAGCCGCGTCAGAGCCTTTGGCATCGGTCGCAGAGAGAGGAACGCCGGTGCCCGAGTTATCGTCAACGGAAGCAGCCGAGACTTTGTCCTTTTCGGGCGTCGTCATGGCATTTACTTCCTTTCGTTGTCGTCGTCAACAACCTCGTAGTCGGCCTCGATGGTGTCGTCGTTCGCGGCGCCCGCGTTGCCCGCGCCAGCCGCCGCGCCGGCAGCGCCCGCAGCGGCAGCCGCGTCGGCGCCCTGCGTGGAGTACACGACCTCGGCCAGCTTGTAGCCCGCCTGCTGGATCTTCTCGGTGGCCGCCTTGATGGCCTCCACGTCGGTGCCCTCAAGCGCGCTCTTCGTCTCGGCGATGGCAGCCTCGGCCTGAGCCTTCGCGTCGGCCGGCGCCTTGTCGCCCAGCTCGTCGAGCGTCTGCTGCGTGGCGTTCACCAGCGCGTCGGCGTTGTTGCGGATCTCGACCTCTTCCTTGCGGGCCGCGTCCTCGGCCGCGTGGGCCTCGGCGTCCTTCACCATGCGGTCGACCTCGTCGTCGGACAGCGCGGTGGAGCCGGAAATCGTGATCTGCTGCTGCTTGCCCGTGCCCAAATCCTTCGCCGACACGTTCACGATGCCGTTGGCGTCGATGTCGAACGTGACCTCGATCTGCGGAACGCCGCGGCGCGCCGCCGGGATGCCCGTCAGCTGGAAGCGGCCGAGCGTCTTGTTGCCGGCGGCCATCGGGCGCTCGCCCTGCAGCACGTGCACCTCAACCGACGTTTGGTTGTCGGCGGCGGTGGAGTAGATCTCCGTCTTGCGCGTCGGGATGGTGGTGTTGCGCTCGATCATCTTGGTCATCACGCCGCCCATCGTCTCAACGCCCAGCGAAAGCGGGGTGACGTCGAGCAGCAGGATGCCCTGCACGTCGCCGGCAAGCACGCCGCCCTGAACGGCAGCGCCCATCGCCACAACCTCGTCGGGGTTCACCGACATATTGGGGTTCTTGCCAGTCATGGACTTCACCAGCTCCTGCACGGCGGGCATACGGGTGGAGCCGCCGACCAGGATGACCTCGTCGATCTCGCCCGTGCGCAGACCGGCGTCGGAGAGCGCTTGCTCAACCGGCTTGCGGCAACGGTCCAGCAGGTCCTTCGTGATGCGCTCGAACTCGGCGCGCGTCAGCGTGTAGTCCAAATGCTTCGGGCCCGACGCGTCGGCGGTGATGAACGGCAGGTTGATGTTGGTCTGCGTGGTGGAGGAAAGCTCCATCTTCGCCTTCTCCGCCGCTTCCTTCAAGCGCTGCAGCGCCATCTTGTCGCCGCGCAGGTCGATGCCGTTGTCGGACTTGAACTTGTCGGCCATCCAGTCGATGACGCGCTGATCCCAGTCGTCGCCGCCGAGGTGGTTGTCGCCTGCGGTGGACGCAACCTCGAACACGCCGTCGCCGAGCTCGAGCACCGACACGTCGAACGTGCCGCCGCCGAGGTCGAACACGAGGATCTTCTCGTCGTGGTCAACCTTGTCGAGGCCGTAGGCCAACGCCGCGGCCGTCGGCTCGTTGATGATGCGCAGCACCTCGAGGCCCGCGATCTTGCCCGCGTCCTTGGTGGCCTGGCGCTGAGCGTCGTTGAAGTACGCCGGCACGGTGATGACGGCCTGCGTGATGGGCTGGCCCACCTGCTTCTCCGCGTCGGTCTTCAGCTTCTGCAGCACCATCGCCGAGATTTCCTCGGGCGTGTAGTCTTTGCCGTCGATGTCGATGACCGCGCGGCCGTCCTTGCCGGCCTGCACCTTGTAGCTCACGGTCTTCTGCTCCTCGGAGGTTTCGCCGTAGGAGCGGCCGATGAAGCGCTTGACCGAGGACACGGTGTTCTCGGGGTTGGTGACGGCCTGGTTCTTCGCCGCCTTGCCGACCACGCGCTCGCCGTCTTTGCGGAAGCCCTCGACCGACGGGGTGGTGCGGTCGCCCTCCGCGTTTACCAGAATTTCAGGCTCGGAACCCTCCATGACCGCCATAGCGGAGTTCGTGGTGCCCAAGTCGATGCCGAGAATCTTTGCCATTGCAAGTGCCTCTCTTTCTTATGTTTGTTCACAGGTAACCTGTAAATCTACTAACGTTTGTCTGCACTATAAAATCTAAGTGCGTGGCTGTCAAGTTTCTTTACGCTAATGTGTTGAAATAATGTAGCAGCATTTAGTTTAGTTGCGGAATGGGAGCGGAAGGGGCGGAAACGCAGGTTGTTGCCAGGCCGTTGCCCGCCCGACAAACCTGACAAGGGGACAGGTCGTTTGTCATATTTGCCCCGGCAGTGCGGCGCCCGCCGCATTCTGCCTCTCCCGCCTTCGCGCGTCGCAGCCTTCACGCGAAATATGACAAACGACCTGCCCCCTCGTCAGAAAACACACGTGGGGCGCGCCGTTTTTCGGCGCGCCCCACGCTCAGCATTCTGCATATATGCGATTTTCGTTTAGTCCTCGGCGATCTCCGAGATAGCGCCCATCGGGCATTCCTCGACGCAGTCGCCGCAAGCGATGCAGGACTCCTCGTTCACGGCCTCGACAACGCCGCCAACGACTTCCAGAACTTCGGACGGGCACGCGTCAACGCAAATGCCGCAGCCAATGCACTCATCGGCCTCAATTACGGGATGTGACATAGCAACTCCTTCTCAGTGGTCGAAAGTCCCCCATTGGATGTTCCCAACAACTTTCGTAGCGCAAGATATCATGTATCGTTTTTTATGCAAGCAAAAATCGGCTTTTTTCAGACTACGGCAAAAAATTGCGAACGGTTCGGCAACAAGCCGACAACTCGCCCGCCGCGCTGTTCAACAATCGCGAAAAAGATGGGGAACACACGGGACGACTTGCAGAGAACGGCGAAGGGCGCATATGGGGACGCCACCCTGTTCACCGAGTCAACGAACAGGGCTGCGTTCCCACGTGCGCCTGTTCCCCATGCTCTTCGCCAACTAGGCATACCCCAGTAACATGCACATGGCGGGAAGCAGCGTGGCGGTAAGTGCCACAAGCACAACCGTGGGAATCCAGCCGATACGCGCCATGTCAGACATGCGGTAGTACCCCGAAGAGTAAGTAAGGATAGGCACGCAATCGAGCGGAAGAATGTAGGCCAGGGAAGCCTGCCACGCCACCACCATCAACATACAGTACATGCTGATGCCGAAATCGCCCGCAAGCACCCCGAACGGATAAGCCAAAATACCCGCCACCGCAGGACCCACGGGAACAATGTTGTGCACAACCGCCCCGATGGCCGACAGCACAAGCAAGACAACAAACGGCGTCTTCCAGCTTTCGGGAAGCACCCCCATCACCTCAGACACAATCCAGTCGCCTGCGCCCGTGGACACAACAAAGTGGGAAACCGAGAGGATGCACATGATCATGACGAGCACGCCCCAGTTCATGCGCGACACCATCTCTTTGAACTCCAGCGTGGAACATCCGGGCACCGACAGCAGAACAACGGCAAAGATAGCCACCATGGCCGTGTTCAGGAAACTGAACCAGGAGCTCAAGATCCACAGCAACATGGCCAAGGCGATGATGGCAACCGTCATGACCTCGGGTCGCGTCAGTTTGCCCATACTCGAGGCTTCCGCCATCGTTGCGTCAATGGATTCCTGCGAGACGGCCTCCGGCTTAAACGCCTTCACGATAACCACCCACGCAACCAACAGCATGATGACGCAGAAAGGAAATCCCAGCATAGACCATTCGATAAAGTTCATGTCCACGCCGAAAAGCTCCCGAAACAGCCCTACCGTCACCACGTTACACCCGTTACCCGTCATAACGGCGCAACCGCCTGCATACGAGGCCCACGGAATAGCGATCATCATGGCTTTTCCCATAGGAGACTTCAACTTCTCGGCGTTGTTCAGCTCAAGCAGGCGCTTCCCCACCGAGATGAACACGCCGCACGCCGCCACATCCGACATGAAAAACGACAGAAACGCCGTTGCGCACATAAAGCCAAGAAGCATCTTGTTGGTGTTCGTCCCCGACCAGCGCAAAACGAACGCGGCGATGCGCGTCGGAATGCTCGTGGCATCGAGGGCAACCGTGAAGGCAAACGTTCCCATGAGGAAGAAGACCGTCGACCCCATGGCGTTCGAATACGCTTCATCGAACGAGCACACCCCCATGATGGGCATCAGCACAAGAACAAGAAGCGCCGTGGCGGGCAGCGGCAAGGATTCGGTCACCCACAGAAGAATGCCGGCGGCAAGAATGCCCAAAACCATACGCCCCTCGTAGGAGAGACCGGGCGTAGCGGGCGCGAGAGCTGCGGCGGCAACCAAAGCGGCCGCAAGCAAAATGAACACGACGTTGCGTAAGCGCAGCGCGCTTTTGATCACTTCAGACACGACAGTCCCCCGTTTCCATCGTTCTCGTGAAAGCAAGGTAGCTTGAGATGGTCGCCACGCTCACCCCTTGGCGACCAGGTGACGCGGTCAAGCAGAACCGCGCAGAAAAGGGATGGCGACGGGCAGGCAAGCCAGCGAACTCACTCACCGTGGCCCGCCGCCATCGAGAAGACTCCGATTACGCAGCACCCAGCAGGGGAGGCACAATCAGCAGGAACGCGCTGAAGAACACCAGCGTGGCGATCGTGGTAGGCAAGCCGCCCTTCCACATCTCGTTGAATTTATAGTACCCGCCCGCGTACGAAACCAGGAGCACCGAGTCGAGCGGCACCAGGAAGCACAGGGCGCACCACAGAGCGATCATGAGAATAGTAGCCGTGAAGTTGCCACCCACAGCCGCCACCAGACCGAGCACCGGAGCGGTAACCAAAGCGGCAAGGCCCGGACCCGACGGGAAGAAGTTGTGGACGATGGCCAAAACCACGCTCACGACCAGGAAGAGAACCACAAAGCTCATGTTGGCGGTGACGCCCAAAAGCAGGCTGACGATCCAGGCAACCGAACCTGCGGCCGACATGGCTGCCACAATGCCGTTGATGGAAGCCATCATGAGCAGAATGTCCCACGGGCTTTCGGAGCGATACTGCTTGATCGTGATCATGGACGTACCCGGCAGGAACAAAAGACCAAGCGCCACCAGCGCCACGACAGTCGTGTTGAGCACCGGGAACCACGAGCTGGCGATCCAGCAAGCGAGGGCAACGAGCAGAACACCGATGTTGAACTTCTCCTTGAAGTCCATCGGAGGAAGCGCGGAAACCTCATTCAGGAACTTGTCGCGCGCCTCGTCGGTCAGAGGCTCGGGCTTGTAAATCTTGATGAGGATGATCCAGCACGCCAGAAGGCTCAGCACCACAGGGATGATGGTGTAGCCGAACCACTCGGCAAAGGTGAGGCTCACGCCGCATGCCGACTCAGCCAAGCCCAAAACAACCACGTTGATGGGGGTACCGGAAGGCAGCAGGCAACCGCCGAACATAACAGCGAACGGGATGGCGAGCGCAAGGCAACGACCCAGGTTCGACTCGCCCGGCTTGGCGCCCGTGGCGCGCAGCAGCGAGGCGGCAAAACCCATCATGATAGCCGTAAGGGCAATGTTCGACATAACCGTCGAGATAACGCAGCAGATGATCATGAAGCCCAGAACCACCAGATTGATGTTGCCCTTGACCAGGCGTACCACCGTCGCAATCAAGCGCTGCGGGAACGTCGACACGCTCAAGAAGGTGGTGAAGCCGAAGATGCCAATGAACATCCACAGCGCACTCGTAAACGTAGAGGCCCAAATGTCGCCGTAGGAGGCAATCCCCAAGAAGCCACACATCGCCACCATGACGATGGAGGTAATGGGCAAAGGCAAAGCCTCGGTGGCCCACATAACCACGGCGGCAAGAAGAACCATGATGGCCGCTTGCCCCTCACGCGTCAGGTCGGGCGACCACAGCGGACCGAATTGGCCGATCAAAATCATGACGATGGCGACAACGATCCATATCCACTTGAATAAAACCTTGTTGTCTTTGGCTGTACCAGCCATGTTCATACCCCTTCCTTTTCAAACTGCGGTGCCCGCCCGCATGCTCCCCAAACACCCTGGGCAAGCAGGCAGGCACCGCGCTTAACCGTGTTTTACGCGACGGCCTTCAAGAAGATGTCGCCGAGCACCACGTCCTCCGCCGTGGTATCGGCCGCAAGCTCCACGTCCTCATACCCCTCGACGCTCGCGCACACCGTGTAGGCAGCGTCGTCAAGCTCTTTGAAGCGGAACTCTCCAAAGTCGTCGGTCTCGACGGTGGCAACTTCTGCGCCCGTCGCGTCCTTCAGCTTCACCTGGGCACCGATGACCACCTCGTTGATAGTGCGGTCGACCAGCACGCCGTACACCCAGCGCTTGGGCACGTTGACGTAGTACACGTGCGGATGGTTTTCGCCCACAGCAGGCATCGGCACGGCGTTTTCCGGGAGGTCTTCCTCGTCGACGTAGGTCAATGCACCCGTGGCGCACACGTCAACGCAGCGCGGAACCGTCCAACCGTCGTCGAGCAGATGCGCGCAGCCCGTGCACTTCTGGGGAATCTGCAGCTTCTCGTTCCAATACACAGCGCCGGCCGGGCATGCGTCCACAATCTGCTTTTGGCCCTTCGACTTGACCGGGTCGATGATAACCAGGCCGTCGTCGCGACGATACACCGCGCCGTCGGTGGCGGCCGCCATGCAGGCGGCGTTGTCGCAGTGGCCGCACATAACCGGGGTGTACTGCACCTTCACCTCGGGAGTCTTGCCGCGCGTCTCTTGGTCGACGCGGCACCAGAACTGCCCCGTCATGGGCTGCTCGGCGGCAATGGGGCTCCAGTCGTTCCCGCAATGCTCGTCCTTGCACGCCATCTGGCAACCATAGCAGCCGTTGCACAGGCTGGCATCAAACAGTATGGTCTTCATGATTCTCTAAGCCTCCTGCATGTAGTCGTAGACGTTGGTGCCCGTCTCGATGGTGTAATGCTCTTTCTCGAACGCCTCGGGGTAGCGCTGCATCAAGTCGTCGATGTCGCACTTGCGCACACCCACCAGGAAGCCGCCCGTCACCTCGCCGGCCGCGTTCTTCGACGACGTCGCCGAAGGGGCGATGAGGTTGTTCGCGCCGCCGCGGTCGATGCCGCCGACGCCGCTGACGATGGGGTCGGTTTCCGCGCCGTGGTCCTGCAGCACCGCACCGGGAATGATGCGATCGGTGATGTAGGCGCCGCCCAGAACCGTGCCGCGCTCGTTGAACACCTCAACGATGTCGCCGTCCTTGATGCCCAGGCGCTCAGCGTCGGTCGGGTGAATCCACACGGGCTCGTAAGCGTAGCCGTCCTTGCCCACAACCTTGCACGTCTCGATCTCGCGCGTCCACGGGCAGTCGTCGAAATTGGCATGGATGCGCCAACGCGGATGGTTGGAAACCAGCAGGAACGGGTAATCCTTGGCGCGCTCGCAGCTAATGCGCTCGTGATGCGTCTCGGACTCCTCGATCCACTTGGCGACAGGCTGACGCTCGGGGTCGTCGGGGAAGAAGTTGGCCAAGCCCGTAGAGTAGAACTCGATCTTGCCGGTGGGAGTCTCCATCGGGTTGTTCTCCGGATCCTCGTAGAACTCGATCATGCCCGCAGGCTCTTTGTCCCAGTCGGGGCGCGTAGGCAGCATCTGGTAGCCTTGGCTCTTGATGAGCTCGATGTCCTGCTCCTCCTCGGGAAGGCCGCAGCCCTGATAGCCCACTTCCTGCCATTCCTCAACCGTCATATCACCGGAAAGATGGCTGGCGCAGTCCTCGTAGACACCGCCGTACTTCTCGAGCTTCTTGGCAACCTCGAGCACGGCCTCGTAGTCGGAAAGCGACTCGTGCTGACGATCGCACGCCTGCTTCTCCCAGATGATGGAGTTGAACTGACCCGAATAGGTGTCAACGCCGAAGTCGTCCAGCTCAAGCGTGGTGGAGATGGGAAGGATAAGGTCGGCAAACTGGGTGTCGTTTTCCATCCAAGGATGCTCGACCAGGAAGAACTCCAGGCTGTCACTCAGAAGCGCGTCCTGGAACTCGTTGCCGCCGTTCCAGCAGGTAGACCAGCAAGGGCTGTCGGACCAGATCATCTTGATGCCATGATCGCCGTCCTGCGGGAACTGGAACTTCTTGAACTGGTCGGTGCGATGGTGGCGGCTGGTGGTGTGGCCGTACCACTCCACCTTCTCGCCAGGCTTGACGGTGATGCACTGCGGGACCAGCGTCTTGGGGATGAACGACGCCGGCAGCTCGCCGAGCACCGAGCCGTGGTAGCATGCGCGAACCTCGGGAAGGAAGTGTCCCGGCGGCAACGGGTTAAAGGAGTCCATGCCGATGAGCGCCCATTCGATGAACTTGACCTGGTTGCGACCAGGCTTGCCCACTGCCTGCATGGCAAGCAGGTACACCTCGAGGCGCGCGGGCTCATGGCTGTAGCAGGAGCGAATGTAGGAGCCGCCGTTGCAGTGGCCGATGGACACGTTGTGCTTCGCCCAATAACGCGCCAGCGCCTTGATGCGGTAAGCGGGAACGTGGCACTTCTCCTCGGCCCACTCGGGCGTCTTCGGCACGCCGTCTTCGTTGCCCATCACGTAGTACTCGAACCAGTCGAAGCCGTCGGTGTGCGTGGCAACATATTCCTTGTCGTACGTGCCCTCGGTCATCCACACGTAGGCGATGGCCAGCTGCAGTGCCGCGTCGGTGTTCGGCAGGATGGGAATCCACATATCGGAGTGGACGGCGTTGGCGTAGTTCACGTCAGGCGCGATGTGGATTTGCTTCACGCCTATCTCGGTGAACCAGAAGCACAGGCGGCTTGCCTGTTGGCCCGACCAGCCCCACGGCGTCGTCTCGGGATCACAGCCCCAGAAGAGCACGGCATCGGAGTTCTCGGAGATGTCCTTGAACAGGTTGTGCTGATGGGTGTTCTGACCCAGCGGCTCGTTGCCCCACGCATGCTTCGCGCCCCAGTACCAGCCTTCCCAGCTGTCTGGCTGGCGAGCCTGCATGGTAAGACCGCCCGTCATGTCGAGCAGGTTTGCCATCGTGCCGTGCGGGCCGTGGATGGAGCCCGTCTCGCCGTGGCCGTCGCCCTGGCAGAAGATGGAATTGCGGCCGTACTTCTCGTCGATGCGCACAATCTCAGAGGCGATGATATCGGTGGCCTCGTCCCAGCTGATGCGCTCGTACTTGCTCTTACCGCGATTCTGTGCGTTGATCTTGGCAGGATCGCCGCCCGGCTCCCAGTCAACGCGCTTGAGCGGGAAGGGGATGCGGTTCGGCGAGTAGGTGCGGGTCTTGTAGATAAAGGTGAACGGGGAGTTCAGCGTTTTCATGCCCGGCTCAAAGGTGTGACCCTTCGCCTTGATAGTCCAGTAGTTCAGGTCTTCTTTCGTGTAGTGCTCGTCGTAGTGCACAGGGCGCATACGGACGACTCTACCGTCTTTGGAGTCGACAGCGGTCAGGTTCGCACCGTTGCCAAAAGAACACAGCGACATGTTTTTGTAAATCGTTTTGTCAGATGTCTTCATGCTCCTCCTGCTTTCACTCGTCTGCTTCTCTTCTTGCACCCGTTCGTGCACCTCGCGCGTCTGCAGTACGCATGCGGTTCCGTTCGGGGAAGGCTTCCTCGCGCCGCGTGCGCACGGGACGTGCCTCAGCCTTTAAGTGGAGTGTAAGAAGGTGCGAACGGTATGAAAACAAGCGGTGAGTGGAGCTAGCTCCGTATTTTGTGGGGGTATGCAATGCCCCACGTTTCATTGAGCTAGCGCTATGTTTTGCTGATTGCAGGATGGTGCATTGGGCGCAGACAATGTAGGAGTTGATGCCCATCGCGCTTGCCCTTGTAACAACCGTGTAGCCACGCGAGGAACATCACCTCGCTGATTCTTTCGCCCTATAATGGCAACATTTGGACGAAAAGATATATAGAGGATAATGAGGGGGGGGGGCAACGTGAACATCGATTATCTGCATTATTTCCTCGATGTCGCCCAGACTAAGTCAATCACGCGCGCCGCAAAACTGAATTTCATATCGCCGCAAGGCATGAGCCGCGCCATGAACGAGCTCGAAAAGGAGCTTGGTTGCGATCTTTTGATCCGTTATTCGAACAAGTTGAGTCTCTCCCCTGTTGGGGAAGAGTTGGTTCCCAAAATTGCCGGCATCGTAAACGACTACACGAAACTGCTCGACTTCGCCTCCCTGAAGGCGCAGTCGCGCGACGCCAGCTGCGACTACGTGCAACTCGAGTGCCAAAACATCGCCATGCTGTGCTTCTTCCCGCAAGAAGCGAAAGACTACATTTTCGAATCGGGTAAAGTGCAGTTCAGGGAGGCAGCCAACCCTCAAATTCGCCACACGCTGCTTTCACGTTGCTCCTCAGAGGACGCAACCAGCCGCCCCGTCGTCGGTCTCATGTGCTTTTTCAACCAAGAGCGCAACCCGGAAACGGAAGAAGGGGGCATCGGCTCGCTCGAAGACCTCGGGTACCGCTACCATCCCTACCTCAAAACATACGACAAGGTAATGGTTCCCCTCGATTCGCCCTTAGCCGAGAAGGACATTCTTTCCGACGAGGATATTGCCGCGAACACGCTCGTTGCCACCAACACGCATTTGCACACCGTTTTATCGCGGCGCTTTGGCGTTGACGCCATCGGGCTTGCAAGCCCAAACTTCACACTACGCAAGAGAATGGTCGAGAAAGGCGTGGCGCTGTCGTTTCTGCCCGCGATTGCCGAGCTGACCGTAGCGGACCCGAACTCGTTCGTATTGCGCGACATGGAACGCCCCTACGAGGTTGAGATAGGCTTTGTCGGCATGGAATCTGACTTCGAGGCCGAGCCGTTCGTTGAGTTGATGACCACCCTCGACTCGTTTTACCGCAGCCACCTCGACTCAGGGCTGTTCGCTCTGTGCGACTAAGGATCAAGGAACACCCTACGCTGAGCCTTGCGGCGCAAGGGTTCGCGAGGACAGCAGCCGCGAACCCTTGCTAGAACCTCGTTTCAGATGGCGCTATTTTCCTTGAGGAGCTCCGGGAGCCTTCGGGGCCCCGGGAGTAGACGGAGCCTTCGGACCACCCGCCGCAAAGCCGCACTCCTCACACACGGTGGCCGTAATGGGATTCTCATGGCCGCACATCGGACATGCGATTTTTCCGTTGTCAACTGCTGCTGGTCTGAAGCACATGGTTTCCTCCATTCGTCATGTTTCCACGTAGATACAGCTTAGAAAGAGGCGGGGCAAAACAACAGCAGCCAGACGTTTAGGTCCCCCAACGAAAAAGGGATGTCTAATGTCTATGCAGGGCGAGAAATTGCCCTGCCGAAGCTTTACGCGCTTCTTGTCGTCAGGAGAAAACGAGGCGCGTTTTCGCAGGTCATCATTTGTTTGTTGCTGAAAAGAAGGTTTCTCGCGACGACGCACGCCTTGCCGCCGCTTTTATTTGCTGGGCAGGCTCCTCTTTTCGTTGCCCTATTCCCGCACTTCACGAGCGAAAAAGCGCCTACCATAACGCCATCGTAAAACCTGATCGAAGGAGGAGATATGCTCGGACCGCTCGGTGGAGACCGCCTGTGGAACCCCAAGGAGCTCGACAAGTGCAAGGAGGCGGCTCAAGAGATCGTCAACAACCAGGACAAGGATGCCAATGAGGGCGGCATCATCTACGGGTATATGTACACCATGAACAACAGCAACTACGGCTACAAAGGCGAGGACCTCGAGTTCAAGACGGCCGACGAGATTGCTGCCTTTGACGCCAACGGCCAGGTGAAAAAAACCTACGTCGTCTACAAAGAAGCTTAATCCTTTTCTCCCCTCATATGGCGCCCCCTCCTTGTGCGCCAAAAAAGAAGCGAGGCCACTTGCCCTAGCGTGTGGCCTCGCTTTTGTATTTGCTGTGAAATGACGGGAGGGACGTTCGCCCCCACGCTCGCCGCCGCGCAGATCGCCCCTTTGCGCAATCGCCTCTCTAGCAGATGCGCGGGAGTTGTTCGCCTACGAGCATGTCGAGAATACGCGTGCTGCCGAACGCGGTGCGCAGAAACACCTTCGGGCCGCGCTCGGGCTGCGCCGCCGCCACCGTGCCGATGATGGCCGCGTCGCGTCCGTAGCGGTTCGCGCGCATGGCGACCAGCGCCGCATCCGCCTCGTCGGCGGGAACCACGCACACCATTTTGCCCTCGTTCGCCACCTGCATCACGTCGTAGCCGAGCATCTCGCACGCGCCGCGCACGGCGTCGCGCACAGGCACGGCGTCCTCGTCGACGGTGATGTCGGTGTTCGACTGCGACGCCAGCTCGTTGAGCGTGCTCGCCAAACCCCCGCGCGTAGGGTCGCGGAAGCAACGCGCGTTCGGCGCGGCCTCCAACACCTCGGCAATGAGGTGGTTCAGCGGCGCGGCGTCGCTTTCGATGTCGGCCGAGAAGCTTAAGCCTTCGCGGCAGCTCATGATGGTGATGCCGTGGTCGCCCAGCGTGCCCGTGACCAGCACCGCGTCACCCGGCTTGATCTGCGCGCCGCCGAGGTTTCGCCCCGCAGCCAGCGCGCCCACGCCGCTCGTGTTGATGTAGATGCCGTCGCCGTGCCCCCGGTTCACCACCTTGGTGTCGCCCGTGACCAGCCTTACGCCCGCCTCTGCCGCAGCCTCCGCCATCGACGCGCAGATGCGACGCAGATCGTCCATCGGGAAGCCCTCTTCCAGAATGAACCCGCAGCTGAGATACAGCGGACGGGCGCCGCTGGTGGCAACGTCGTTCACCGTGCCGCAGATGGCGAGCCGCCCGATGTCGCCGCCGGGGAAGAAATGCGGCGTCACCACGAACGAGTCGGTGGAGTACGCCAACCGCTCGCCGGGTTCAAGCGCGGGGAGCACCGCCGCGTCGTCGCCG
>JAUNGO010000090.1 GCA_030524475.1 Eggerthellaceae bacterium
TTCGCCCTCCGCGACCTTGCGGCTTGTTGCGGGTTGAAAAACGTAGTTCGAGAAAAGCGCGGGGGATTAAGCGAAGGCTGCGCAGCTTCTGAGCGAATCCCCCGCGCGTTTCTCGAACGGACGAGCGGGAATACAAAGAAGGAGAAAACGCACATGGCATTGTGGTCGGGTCGGTTCGAGGAGGGCGTGAACGAGTTCACGCAGCGCTTCGGCGCGTCGTTGCCGGTTGACAAGCAGCTTTACGCGCAGGACATTGCGGGCTCGAAGGCGCACGCCGCCATGCTCGCACGTCAAGGCGTCATCAGTGACGAGGACGCTCAGGCGATAGACGCCGGCCTGACCGCCATCCAAAACGACATCGAGGGCGGCAACTTCGTCTTCGACATCAACAACGAAGACATCCATATGTCCGTCGAAAGCGTGCTCACGAAAAACATCGGGGATGCCGGCGCGCGCCTGCACACGGGCCGCAGCCGCAACGACCAGGTGGCAACCGACACGCGTCTCTACATGAAGGCGCGCGCCGCCGACCTCATGCGCGCCAATGTCGCGCTGCGCCAGGCGCTCGTCGAACAGGCGGAAAAACACTTCGACGTCATCTTGCCGGGCTACACGCACCTGCAGCACGCCCAGCCCGTGCTCTTCTCGCACCACATGCTCGCCTACGTGTGGATGCTCACGCGCGACTTCGAGCGCTTGCGCGCCGCGTACAAGGCGGCCGACGCCAACCCGCTCGGCGCGGCGGCGCTGGCGGGCACCACCTACCCGCTCGACCGCTTCCAAACCACGGCCGCGCTCGGGTTCGACCATCCTATCCCTAACTCGCTCGACGCGGTGTCCGATCGCGACTACCTGCTCGACCTCATCTACGCGTGCAGCGTGTCGTCGATGCACCTCACGCGCCTGTGCGAGGAAATCATCCTGTGGTCGAGCGCCGAGTTCGGCTTCATTACGCTGTCGGACTCGTATTCCACCGGCTCCTCCATCATGCCGCAGAAGAAAAACCCCGACTTCGCCGAGCTCATCCGCGGCAAGTCGGGCCGCGTTATCGGCGACTTGGTGGCGCTGCTCGTCACGTGTAAGTCGCTGCCGCTTGCCTACAACAAAGACCTCCAGGAAGACAAGGAGGGCGCCATCGACGCGGCCGACACGCTGCACGACTGCTACGTGTGCGCGGCGGGCATGATCGCCACCATGACGGTGCACCCCGAGGCCATGATGGCGCAGGCGAAGAAGGGCTACCTCGCCGCCACCGACGTGGCCGACTACCTGGCGAAAAAGGGTATGCCGTTCCGCCAGGCGCACGAGGTGGTGGGGCATCTGGTGCTGCTGTGCGACAAGCGCGGCTGCGACCTCGACGACCTCGCGCTTGCCGACTTCCAGGCGGAAAGCGACCTGTTCGAGGCCGACATCACGGAATGCCTCAACTTGGAGGCCATCGTGGCGGCGCGCACCACCTACGGCGGCACGGGGCACGAGGCCGTGCGCGTGCAGATGGCCGAGGCGAAAGAGGCCCTCGCGTGCGACGAGGCGGCGGCCGCCCGGCTGGGGTAGTGTTTTCGTTCGCCGCCCAACAATCGCATCCAACCCTCGCCATCCCCGCGCCCGCAGGCGAAATCACGCTGATTGCGTGACCTTTTGCCTGCGGGCGCGCGCGTGAAACCGAACGCGCAAGCGCGGTGATACAATGACTCAGATTACGAGATGGAGGTGTCTGTGGGTTCACGCGCTATCAAAAAACGGCATGGAATCAAAAAGAAGAACGGCAAGGCCATCGTCTTGAGCGTGGTCGCGGTGTTCGTCGCGTTGATCGCGGCGGGAACCATTGGGCTTGCGGCGTTGTGCGCGTCGTGGCTGGAGGACCTGCCCGACTACACGAGCCTCGACGCCTTCAACACGGCCGAGCCGTCGACCATCTACGCGACGAACAGCGAAACGGGCGAGGAAGTCGTGCTCGCCGAGCTGCAGCTGGAAAACCGCACGCCGGTCAGCTACAACGAGGTCAGCGAGCTCGTGCTGAAGGGCACGGTGGCAACCGAGGACGAGCGCTTCTACTCCCATAACGGCGTCGACCTCATGGGCGTGGCGCGCGCGCTGGTGAACAACCTGCTCGGCGGCGAGCTCGAGGGCGCCTCCACCATCACGCAGCAGCTGGTGCGCAACACCATCCTTTCCGACGAGATGACCGACATCTCGTTCAAGCGCAAGATTCGCGAGATGTACATCGCCTACAAGCTCGAGGAAATGTACAGCAAAGACGAGATCTTGCTCATGTACCTCAACACCATCAACTACGGTGCGGGCGCCTACGGCATCGAGGCGGCGTCGGAGCGCTACTTCTCCAAACACGCGAGCGACCTCACGGTCGCCGAGGCCGCCACGCTCATCGGCATTCCGCAGTCGCCCACGTACAACAGCCCCGCTTACGAGGAGAACCTCGACAACTGCTTGTCGCGGCGCAACACGGTGCTCGACCGCATGGTGTCGAACAACGTGATCACGCAGGCGGAGGCCGACGCGGCGAAGGCGGAGCCCATCACACTCAACGAGACAATTCCCTCAACCGACGGCATTCTGGCGTACCCGTACTTCACGAGCTACGTGCAAAGCTGCCTGACCAGCGCGAGCGGCTACGGGTTCTCTCAAGAGGAGCTCTTCGAGGGCGGCCTGAAGGTGTACACCACCCTCGACGTGGCAACGCAAACGGCGGCCGAGGAGGCTGCGCAGGAGAAGCTCGACCAGGTGGGCAACAAGTACGAGGTGTCGATGGTGGCCATCGACCCCGACAACGGCCACATCAAGGCCATGATCGGCGGCAAAGACTACGACACCGACAAGGTGAACATGGCGACGGGCGCCGGCGGCAGCGGGCGCCAGCCGGGTTCGTCGTTCAAGTTCTTCACGCTGCTCGCGGCGCTCGAGGCGGGCATCGACCCCGAAACGATGGTCAACGCGAGCGCGACGGTCGAGGTGCCGGGCGCCGAGGACGTGCACAACGACAGCTACACGAACTGGGGCACCGTCTCCATCGCCAAGGCGTTCGAGGTGTCGTCGAACACGGCGTTCATCAGGCTTATTCTCTCCCTCGGCGTCGACAAGGTGATCGACGAGGCGCAAAAGCTCGGCATCACGTCCGACTTGCCGAACGTGGCGGGCTTGACGCTCGGCATCGCGTCGGTCACGCCGCTTGAGATGGCGCAGGCGTACGCGGTGGTGGCGAACGGCGGCACGCTGTACCAGGCGGAGTGCATCGAGCGCGTGGTCGACCGCAACGGCAACGTCATGGTCGACAACTCCAACCCCACCGGCGAGCGCGTGCTGTCGCAAGAGGTGTCGGCGGCGGCGGTCGACGTGATGAAGCGCGTGGTCACGGGCACAAACGGCACGGGCGCGGCGGCGCGTCTGGCGAACGGCCAGGAGGCGGCGGGCAAGACGGGCACCACCGAGTCCGAGCAGGACAGCTGGTTCTGCGGCATCACGCCCCAGTACTCCGTGGCGCTGTGGCTCGGCGAGCGCACCGAGAACTACACCGACGCGAGCCCCGTCTACGGCACGGTGACCAGCGTGTTCTCCAGCTTCCTCAACAAGGTGCTGGCCGACAAGCCGGTTGAGAAGTTCCCCACGGCGAGCAAGCCTTCCTACAAAACGTACAAGGACGAGAAATACGACATCGGCGTGGTTTCGGCGAGCTCGGGCAACTGGAGCTCGCAGGGCACGACGAACTCCTCGTCGAGCTCGAGCTCAAGCGCGGCGGCAGGCGCTACGGGCAGCTCGTCGAACGACACGAGCGCGGGTGGCGGCGCTGGCACTGGCACAGGCA
>JAUNGO010000034.1:0-10894 GCA_030524475.1 Eggerthellaceae bacterium
AGACGACCGTCTGTGTAGGCGCGTGCGACCGCGTCGTCTACCTGCGAGAACACGTTGCCGGGAACGCACAGCTGCTCGCCAACTTCCAGGCACACCCACACGGTGCCCGTGTCTTGGCAGATGGGCACGCCGTCGGCGCGGCCGATCTCGGCGTTCTCCAGAACTTGTCCGAGAATGCTCGCCGCCTGTGCGCTGCGCGCGCGTGCCGCGCCGCCGCTCGTTGCACTGTCCGTCGCCGCGTTGTCGCCCGCCGCTTCCGCATCCGCCAGCGCCGCCGCCCGTGCCGCCTCGACGGCGCGCGCGAAGTCGGGCCGCAGCGTGACGGCGCACTCGCACACGGCATCGTAAACCGCCGCCGCCACCCGCTCCGCCGTAAGCGCGTTTTCCATTTCGTCCTCCAAACCTGACAAGGGGACAGGTTATTTGTCGCATCCCATGATACCGCTCTTTGTTTCAACGGGACTACAGCAAGGGGGCAAGGATGAGCGGGCGGCTGTGTTAGAATCCCTGTCATGGGTGACGCGCGCACATATCAGCTCAAAATCTATGACACGCCGCTTGCGCAATTTCGGTTTGAGCGCACGATAGCGGGCTTTCGCGCGCGTGGGCTTGAGGTGGACGACGCACACGCCCACTTGCTGCCGCTCAACATCATGCAGGCGCAAAACGACGTTGAGCTCGACCGTTTTCTGTCGAGCCGCCGCATCCCCAAAGGGCGCATGTATCTTGAGAACTTGTTGCGCCCGTACGGGTTGAACGCGTCTGACACCAAAGGAATCATCGACCTTTCGCGCGGGGTTTCCGTCAACGATGCGTACTCGGTGGTTCCCGCCGTCGATGACATCCCCTACGCGGATTACAACCTGTTCGAGAACGACTTTGACGAAGTGCTGCAAATCATTGCCTATACGGGCGTTGTTCCCGATGGCGTGGTGGGGAACGGGAGACCCTCCGACCTTACCCTGTCGGGCACGTTTCCGAAAACGTGGCGGAAAGTCGACGGCAAGCTGGTGCTATATAAGGCCGGCTCGACGGTTGCCGCCCCCAACTATGGCAAGGAGCCTTTCGCGGAAGCGCTCGCATGGCAGGTGGCTCGCGCGGGCGGCTTCGACGCGGTTGAGTACGGGCTGACTGTGTGGAACGGCAAGGTGTGCTCGACGTGCGAGCTGTTCAACACGCCCGAGGTTTCGTTTGTGCCGTTTGATTTGTGTCTTCCTGCGGAGTTGTCCCAGCTGTGCGATTTCGAGCTGGCCCTTGCGTATTTCGCCGACATAAGCCCGAGTGCGGCGGAGAAGTTCAAATCGATGGCCGTGTTCGACTCCATCGTTGCCAACACCGACAGGCACGTGGGGAATTTCGGCGTGTTGCGCGACAATCGTTCGGGGCGCATTTTGGATGCCGCGCCCATTTTCGATAACAATGTCTCGCTGTTTACGCGCGACTTCGACGGCGCGCTTGTGCTTGAGCGTCTGCTTGACCGCACGGAGCAAAGCCCTGGCATCTTGGAGGCCACCCTTGCGTGGCAGGGGCGTGCGATGCTCGGCGAGAGCCAGCGAGCCCAGGTTGAGCGTCTGCGCGCGTTCGAGTTCGACGGTGATGTAATTGCGGAAAGCTGCGGCGAGCATGATGGGCGCGCGCAGCGACGCGCGATGAGCGCCGCCCGCCTCGAAGCGTTGGAGCACTTCGTGCGAGCCCGCGCCGGGGCGCTGTTGAACTAGCGTGACAAGGGAATGGGCCGTTTGCCGCATTGGTGAAGCGCAAGGGAGCGCATGATCTTTCGCAATGTGACAAACGACCTGTCCCCTTGTCGGGTTTGGCGGGTGCGCTCGTATCGAAACGGTGTAGTCCGCGCTTGGCTTGTTCGGTATGCGCGGATATAAGGTCTATAATATCAAGGTTATGGACGAACCGTTGAAGCGCCGTCTGGGCGCTTGTTGATAGAAGGACGAGGGACGCAGCATGGCAGACATCGCCGAGGAATCCTTGAAGTTGCACGAGCAGTGGCAGGGCAAGATCGAGACCACGCCGAAGATGAGCATCGCCACGCGGCACGACCTGGCGTGCGCCTACACGCCGGGCGTGGCCGAGCCGTGCAAGGTGATCGCGAAGAACCCCGAGGCCGCCTACGACTACACCATCAAGCGCAACACGGTGGCGGTGGTCTCCGACGGCAGCGCGGTGCTGGGGCTGGGCAACATCGGCCCGCTCGCCGCGATGCCCGTCATGGAGGGCAAGGCGGCGCTGTTCAAGACGTTCGGCGGCGTGGACGCGTTCCCCATCTGCCTCGACACGCAGGACACCGACGAGATCGTGAAGGCGTGCATCCAAATCGCGCCCGCGTTCGGCGGCATCAACCTGGAGGACATCTCGGCGCCGCGCTGCTTCGAGATCGAGGCGCGCCTCAACGACGCGCTCGACATCCCGGTGTTCCACGACGACCAGCACGGCACCGCCATCGTGGTGCTGTCGGGCATCATCAACGCGCTGCGCCTGGTGGGCAAGCGGAAAGAGGACGTGCGCGTGGTGGTGAACGGCGCGGGCTCGGCGGGCATCGCCATCGCCAAGCTGCTGCTCTCCTACGGCTTCACCACGCTTACCATGTGCGACCGCGCGGGCATCCTGTGGTCGGGCTACGAAGGCATCAACGACGCGCAGCGCGCCATGCTCGCCACCACGAACCTGACCGACGAGAGCGGCACGCTGGCCGACGCCATGCGCGGGGCCGACATCGTGATCGGCGTGTCGGCGCCGGGCGTCATCAGCGAGGACATGGTGGCCTCGATGGCCGACGACGCCATCGTGTTCGCGATGGCGAACCCCGTGCCCGAGATCTACCCCGACCGCGCGTTGGCAGCGGGCGCGCGCGTGGCCGCCACGGGCCGGTCCGACTTCCCGAACCAGGTGAACAACGTGATCGCGTTCCCCGGCATCTTCAAAGGCGCGCTTGAGGCGCGCGCCGAGCGCATCACCGAGCCGATGAAGCTGGCCGCCGCCGAGGCGCTGGCGTCGTTGGTGTCCGACGAGGAGCTGACGGAAGACTTCATCATGCCCGACCCGTTCGACCCGCGCGTGGCCGCGTGCGTGGCCGAGGCCGTGCGCGCGTGCGCGGCGGGGGAGCGCTAAGTGTCGACGGGCGCGTTCATAACCTTCGAGGGCGGCGACGGCGCGGGGAAGTCGACGCACATCCGTTTTTTGGCGGAACGCCTGCAAGAGCGCGGGCGCGAGGTGGTGTGCCTTCGCGAGCCGGGCGGCACGAAGGTGGGCGAGGCGCTGCGGGCGGTGGTGCTCGACCCCGCAAACGAGGGCCTGTGCGCCGAGGCGGAGCTGCTCATCTACGAGGCGGCGCGCGCCCAGATCGTGCGCGAGGTGATCGAGCCGGCGCTCGAACGCGGCGCGGTGGTGCTGTGCGACCGCTTCTTCGACTCCACGGTGGCCTATCAAGCCGCGGGTCGCGGGCTCGACCGCGCGTTCGTGGACGCCGCCAACCGCTTCGCCGCGGGCGGCCTTGTGCCCGACCGCACGCTGCTCATGGTGTGCGGCTCCGCCGACGCAGGGCTTGCGCGCGCCACGGGCGGCGGAGATACGGCCGACCGCCTGGAGCAGGCGGGCCATGCGTTCCACGAGCGCGTGGCGGAAGGCTTCGCGCGCATCGCGGCGGAAGAACCCGACCGCGTGCGCGTCATCGACTCGAGCGGCGCGCGCTCGGTGACCTCCGCGACGATATTCCACGCGCTGTCCGACCTGTTCCCGTGGATGGCCGACGCGAACGTGTGCGACGAGGCGTTTTTCGCCGTGCTCGACGAGCCATCGCGCGCGGCGAGGCTCGCCGGCGGCGGGGCATCGCGCGGCGGCGACGGCGCGCAGCCCGCGAGCGGCGCGGCAGCCGCCGACGGCGCCCGACCCGGCAAGGAGGCGCCGGCGCATGGCTGACGCGTTCGAGAACATACTCGGCCAGCCGCAGGTTCGCGACTTTCTGCGCACGAGCGTGAAGTCGGAGCGCGTCACGCACGCCTACCTGTTCACCGGCCCCGCCGGCTCGAACAAGACGGCGGCCGCCTACGCGCTCGCACAGGCGCTCATGTGCCCGAAGGGCCCCCGCGGCCCGCGCGGCGGCATGTGCGGCGCGTGCGACGCGTGCGCGCGCATCAAGCGGCAGAAGCACCCCGACGTGCGCTACTTCGCGCCGGCGGGCGCGTCGGGCTACCTCGTCGAGCAAATCCGCGAGATCGTGGCCGACACGGCGCTTGCGCCCATCCAGGCCACGCGCAAGGTTTACATCCTCGACCGCGTGGACCTGCTCGGCACCGCGCCCGCCAACGCCTTCCTCAAAACGCTCGAGGAGCCGCCGGCCGACGTGGTGCTCATCTTGTTGGGCCGCACGCGCGAAAGCGTGCTGCCCACCATCGTGTCGCGCTGCCAGGTGGTGCCCTTCCGCCACATTCCCGCAACGGAGGCTGCGGGCATCATCAGCCAAAACACGGGCGCGCCGCGCGAGCAGGCGCGCATGGCCATCGAGGCGTGCGGCGGCTCCATCACGCGCGCCATCGAGTTTCTGCGCGCGCCCGGCAACGAGCGGCTGGCCTTCCGCACGCGCGTGCTCTCGATCATGGCGTCGCTCGCTCACGCCGACGACTGGGACGTCGTCGGGTACGCGCGCACGCTGGTGGAGCTCTCGAAGGCGCCGCTTGACGAGGTGCGCGCCGCGCAGGAGGCCGAGCTGTCCGAGAACGCCGATTTCTTGGCGAAGTCGGCCATTCGCCAGATCGAGGCGCGCAACAAGCGCCAGATTTCCGCGAAGACGAGCGAGTATTTGCGCCAGACCACCTCGATCATCGGCTCGTGGCTGCGCGACGTGGCCGCGGTGTGCGCCGGCGCGCCGGAGCTGGTCATCAACGTGGACGCGCGCGAGGCCGTCGAGGAGGCCGCGCGCGGCACGAACGAGGCGCACATGGCGCGCGCCCTGGCCGCCGTGCGCCGCGCCGAGGAGGCTCTCGCCTATAATGTATCCCCAGAAACGTGCATCGACGCGTTGCTGTTTGAAGTAAGAGAGGTTTTGCATGGTTCGGGTAGCACCGATTAATCTGACCTACAACCCCCGCACGCTGTGGTTCAACCCCGGCGACATCGACGTGCGCAAAGGCGACGCGGTCGTGGTCGAGACGGCGCGCGGCGTGGAGTACGGGCGCGCGGCAAGCGACATCATCGAGGTGTCGGACAAAGAGATCAAGGCGCTCAAAAGCCCGCTCAAGCGCGTGGTGCGCCTCGCGAGCGACGACGACGACGCGCGGGCGCGACAGATGGAGGAACGCGGCCGCGAGGCGCTTCCCGTGTTCAAGGAGATGGTGGCGGAAGCGGGCATCGACATGCACCCGGTGTCGGTCGAGTACCTGCTCGACGGCGACAAGGCGGTGTTCTACTTCGAGGCGGAGGACCGCGTGGACTTCCGCGACCTCGTGCGCAAGCTGGCCGCGCGCTTCCATGTGCGCATCGACATGCGCCAAATCGGCGTGCGCGACGAGGCGCGCATGGTGGGCGGCCTGGGCCACTGCGGCCAGGAGCTGTGCTGCAAGCGCATGGGCGGCGACTTCAACCCCGTGTCGATTCGCATGGCCAAGGAGCAGGACCTCTCGCTCAACCCGCAGAAGATCTCCGGTTTGTGCGGGCGCCTCATGTGCTGTCTGCGTTACGAGTACGAGGCGTACAAGGACTTCAAGTCCCGCGCCCCGAAGGCGAACGCCACCATCGACACGCCGCAAGGCCCGGCGAAGGTGGTCGACTTGAACGTGCCGCGCGAGGTGGTGTCGCTTAAAGTAGAGGGCGAAAAACCCGTGAAGGTGCCGCTTGCCGACTTCGACGCGCCCAAGGAGGGCTCGACGCGCCCCTCGTCGGTCGGCGAGGACGCGTGGGAGGCGGCGACCAACGACTTGGTTTCCGGCTACGGCGCGGAGTCGGCGACGTTCTTGACCTCGCAGTTCACCGGCTCCGACAAGCTTGCGGAAGCAGGCTCGGTGCGGCATACGCCGGGCGGCAAGCGCAAGCAGGCGGGCGACGGGCGCGGCTCGGATGCGGGCTCGGGCGGGCGCGGAAGGTCGCGCGGCAAGGGCGGCTCGAGCGCGCGCGGCAAGGGCGCGCGCGGGAGCTCGGGCGGTACGGGCGGCGCCGGCAGCGAGCACGCGGCGTCGGGCAACGAGGGCCGCAAGCGCCGCCGCTCGACGAAGATCGCCGCAGGGGACGGCTCGCGCGCTCGCCAGGGCAAGGACGCGGGCACCTCGGCTCGCGCCTCGCAGGAGCCCGCGAAGCGCAAGGAGCGCTCTCGCGACAACGGCCGCGCGAAGCAGGGCGCGCAGCGCTCGGGCGAGGGGCGCAAAGCCCGCGACTCGCAGGCGAGCGGCAGGCCGCGTCCCGGCCAGAAGTCCTCGGGACTCGCGCGCGAGCGTGCTCAGGCGGAGCGCGCCGGCGCGAACGCGGGCGCGGGCGCCGAAGGCTCGACGGGCAGCGCGCATCGCCGCTCGCGGCGGCGCAGCCACAAGAGCGGCTCGGGCGCGGGCGCCCAGCGGACGGGCGGCAACAACGTAGGCGGCAACAACGGCGGCAACGCCAAAGGGGGCACCGAGTAAATGGAGGCAACGAGCGCACTTCTGACCGATCTGTACCAGATCACGATGGCGCAAGGCTACTGGGACGCCAACCGCGGCACCGAGGAGGCCTGTTTCACCATGTTCTTCCGCGACTACCCGTTCAAGGGTGGCTACGCGGTGGCGTGCGGCACGGCCCAGCTGGCCGAGCTGGTTGAGGACTACCGCTTCTCTGACGACGACATCGCCTACCTGCGCACCTTGGCTGCGCCGGGCGGCGGCCCGCTTTTTGCCGAGGACTTCCTGGCGTATTTGGCCGACTTCCGCCTCACCTGCGACATCGACGCGGTGCGCGAGGGCACGGTGGTGTTCCCGCACGAGCCCATCGTGCGCGTCACCGGTCCCATCATGCAGTGTCAGCTCATCGAGACGGCGCTTC
This sequence comes from Eggerthellaceae bacterium, assembly GCA_030524475.1. GTDB lineage: Bacteria > Actinomycetota > Coriobacteriia > Coriobacteriales > Eggerthellaceae > CAAEEV01. The sequence continues at coordinate 7,015 of JAUNGO010000034.1, forward strand.
TGAACTGCATGAACTTCCAAACGCTCATCGCCACGAAGGCGGCGCGCGTGTGCCGCGCGGCCGACGGCCGCCCCGTGGCGGAGTTCGGGCTGCGCCGGGCGCAGGGCTTAGGCGGCGTGTGGGCGTCGCGCGCGGCGGTGGTCGGCGGGTGCGCCTCGACCTCCAACGTGCTGGCGGGGCGTATGTTCGACATTCCTGTGTCGGGCACGCACGCGCACTCGTGGGTGATGTCGTTTCCCGACGAGCTCACGGCGTTTCGCGAGTACGCGCGCATCTTCCCCAAAAACTGCGTGCTGCTCGTGGACTCCTACGACGTCGAGCAGGGCGTCAAAAACGCCATCACCGTGGGGCTTGAGATGCGCGAGCGCGGCGAGAGGCTGGCGGGCATCCGCATCGACTCGGGCGACCTCGCGTGGCTGGCGAAGATGGCGCGGCGCATGCTCGACGAGGCGGGGCTTGACGACTGCGGCATCGTGCTGTCGAACGACTTGGACGAGCACACCATCAAGTCGATCTTGGACGAGGGCGCGCCGGTGAGCTCGTGGGGCGTGGGCACGAAGCTCGCCACGGCCTACGACCAGCCCACGCTCGGCGGCGTGTACAAGCTTTCCGCCGTGCGCGAGCCGGGGCAGAAGGAGTGGACGAACCGCCTGAAAATCTCCGAGTCGGCGGCGAAGCTCACCATGCCGGGCGTGCTCGACGTGCGCCGCTACTACCACGACAGCGGCACGATCGCGGGCGACATGGTGTTCGACGTCACGCGCCCGGTCGACGAGCGCGAGGTGATCGTCGACCCGGTCGACGACATGCGCCAGAAGCGCCTGGGCGGCTTGCGTTTCGAGACGCTTCTGCACCCGCTGGCGCGCGAGGGGCGCGTGGTCCTCGACGCGGGCGAGCGCTCGGCCATGCGGGCGCGCGACCGCGCGGCGGCGGGGCTTGAGACGCTCGATGAGACGCAGCTGCGCATGCTCAACCCGCACACCTACCCGGTGGGGCTTGAGCTGGGGCTGCACGAGCGCCGCCGCGAGCTGGTGGCGAAGCTGCGCGGCATCGTGTAAGGTATGGGGAGTTACGGGAAGAAGCGAGCAGGGGCTCTGAAAGGAGCAAGGCCGTGGTCAAGATAGTTACCGACTCGGTTGCGTCGATACCCGCCGAGGTGGCGCGCGAGCGCGGCATCGACGTGGTCTCGATGTACGTGAACCACAACGGGCGCGAGTACGTCGACGCCGAGATGGACGTCGACGCGTTCTACGCCGACATCGCCGACATGGTGGACAACATCCCCACGTCGAGCCAGCCGTCCCAAAGCGTGCTCGAGGACCTGTTCGAGCGCGCGGCCGCTGCGGGCGACGAGGTGCTCGGCGTGTTCATATCGGCGAAGATGTCGGGCACGTTCGAGGGCGCCGTCCGCGCGGCGCGCGCGGTGAAGGCGCGCCACCTCGACTTCTCCTGCTCGCTGGTTGACTCGACCACCAACAGCTACGACGAGGCGTTCCCGGTGCTCGCGGCGACGCGCGCGCGCGACGCCGGCGCCGGCTTGCATGAGTGCGTGCGCGCCGTATGCGACGCCGTCAAGAGCACGCGCTTCTTGTTCACGCCCGAAACCCTCGCGTTTCTGCGCGCGGGCGGGCGCATCGGCAGCGCGGCGGCGCTTTTGGGCAACCTCATCCAGCTGCGCCCGGTGCTCACGGTGTCTGACGAGGAAACCGATACCTTCGCCAAGGTGCGCACGACCAAAAAGGCGCTCGACCGCATCGCCGCCAAGTTCAAGGAAGACGCCGAGGAGCACGGCCTCAAGAACGTGGTGGTACACTATATCGGCGACGCGGCGCCGGCGGTTGCGTGGGCGCGCGACGCGATCGAGCCTTACGTGGGGCGCGCGGTCGAAGTGCTGCCGGTGAGCCCCGTCATCGGCACGCACGTGGGGCCGGCGGTGGGCATCGCCTACGAGTGCCGCTCGCCCCTTGAGGGCAAGTTCTCCGGCAACGTAGGCGATCTGGTGTTTTCCCTTTAGCTTAAGCCAACGACGAACAGGAGAGTTCAAAACATGGCGAAATGCAACCTGATCATCGACTCCTGCTGCGACCTTCCGCACGACGTGATCGACCGCGAGGGCGTTCGCCTGCTGGAGTTTCCCTACATCATGGACGGGGAAACCTTCGCAGACGACCTTTTCCAGTCGCTCAAGGCGTCCGAGTTCTACGGCGGTATGCGCAAAGGCGCCGAGCCTTCCACCTCGCAGCTGTCGATTCCCGTGATCACCGAGGCGTTCAACGCGGCGGCGGAAAGCGGCGTGCCCACCGTGTACCTGTCTTTCTCGAGCGGCCTTTCGGGCAGCTTCGACGTGGCCGTGCTCGTTGCCGACCAAGTGCGCGCCGAGCACCCCGACTTCGAGCTGCACCTGGTCGACACCCATTTGGCGTCGGTTGCCGAGGGCTTGCTGGTGTATGAGGCCCTCCACCAGCGCGAAAAGGGCTTGACCGCCGCCGAGTTGGCGTCGTGGGCGGAAGAGGCGCGCTATTTCGTGAACGAAGAGTTCATGGTCGACGACCTGGAGGCGCTGCGCCGCGGCGGGCGCATTCCCGGCTCGGTGGCCGTGGCGGGCTCGGCGCTCGACGTGAAGCCTCTTCTGAACATCGACGCCGAGGGCAAGCTGGCGTTGGTGGGCGTGGCGCGCGGCCGCAAGAAGGGCATCAAGCAGCTCGCCGACTACTACGCGAAAAACGTCGCGGAAAGCGTGGCGCGCCAGTGCGTGGTCATCGGGCACTCAGATTGCCCGAAAGACGCGCAGCGCTTGAAGGACGCGCTTCTGAAGATCGACGAGAACATCTTGTTCGTGGAAAGCTTCATCGGGCCGGTCATCGGGAGCCACGTGGGCCCCGACATGCTGGCCGTGGTGTTCTGGGGGCACGACAAGCGCGAGAACATGTCGGTTGCCGACCGCATCGCGCGACGTGTGAAGGGGGGCAACTAGCTTATGGCGCTGGCGTATGCTTACCGAGGGGCGGCAGGGCTCATCGAGGCGGTGGCGCCGCGCCTGGAGGCGGCGGGGCTCGCGCTTGTCGACGACGTGGCGACGGCTGAGGTGATCGTGTCGTTTTGCACGAGCCAAAGCGAGCTTGAGGATTGCTACTTCGGCGACGCGGGCTTTATCCAGGAGGTGGCGCCGGGCGCGCTTTTGGTCGACCTGTCGGCCACGACGCCGAACTTCGCGCGCGAGATCAACGCCGTTGCCACGGTGAGCGACCTGGCGATGGTGGAGGCGCCGCTCGTGGTTGTCGACACGACGGCGGCCGACTCGTTCGCGCGCGACAACCTGAGCTGCTTCGCTGCGGGCGAAGGCGACGGCGTGCAGCGGGCGCGCGGGTTGCTCGACGCGCTGTGCGGGTCGGTCCACGAAGTGGGAGGCCCGGGCGCCGCGCAATTGGCGCGCGCGGCCTACACGCTACAGACGGCGGCGCAGGTGATAGCAACCATCGAGGCGCAGGCGCTCTATCGCGCGGTGCGCCGCTCGGTGGCGGGAACGGGCTTGGGCATCGAGCGCGTGGGCGCGGCAACGCCCGCAGCCGAGCGCGTTTTGCGCGCCGTGGAGGAAGAGCGCTTCGAGGGCGCTTACAACGTGGAAATGCTCATGAGCGAGCTTTCCGCGGCCATCATGGCGGCCGACGACGCCGAGCTGATTTTGCCGCAGGCCGAGGCGGCTATGCATCTGCTGGAGCTTTTGGCCGTGATCGGGGGAGCGGACAAGGCCCCGGCCGCGCTTTCGCTGGTGTACGGCGAGGAGTCGGAGTGTGCGAAAAACGGTCTCGACTGGACGCGCGCCGAGGAAGCCTACGGCGCCAAGTCGGACGACGACGAGTGGGACGACGACTACGACGAC
>JAUNGO010000034.1:10904-27506 GCA_030524475.1 Eggerthellaceae bacterium
TGCGGGGGCGGTTGCGGGGGCGACCACGACCACGACTTCGACGATTACGACGGCTACGACTACGACGACCCCAACGCGTACATGAACTAGGGCCTGCGCTCATGCCCCAGCTTCCCACATCGTGCAACCTGTGCCCGCGCGCCTGCGGGGTGAACCGCGCGGCGGGGGAGCGCGGCGTGTGCGGCGCGGGTTCCGACATGGCGGTGGCGCGCGCGGCGCTGCACTTCTGGGAGGAGCCGCCCATCAGCGGAGAGAGCGGCAGCGGCACGGTGTTCTTCTCGTTTTGCCCGCTGCGCTGCTCGTACTGCCAAAACGCCGTCATTGCCGAGGGCGGGCTCGGCGCACCGATGAGCACAGATGATCTTGCGCGCGCGATGCTCGACTTGCAGGGGCAAGGCGCGCTCAACGTCAACTTGGTGACGGCGACGCATTACGCGCCGCTCGTTGTGGACGCGGTGGCCCTTGCGCGCACGGAGGGCTTGAACCTTCCAGTTGTGTGGAACACCTCGGGGTACGAGACGATTGAGACGCTGCGCATGCTTAAGGGCACAGTCGACGTGTACCTGACCGATTTCAAGTACGCGAGCGCGCAAGCGGCGGCGCGCTACTCGCAGGCGCCCGACTATCCGGGCGTGGCGCTGGCGGCGCTTGGCGAGATGGTGCGCCAGACGGGCTCGCCTGCGTTCGATGAGTATCGCGGGCAGCGGCGCATGACGCGCGGCGTAGTGGTGCGCCATTTGCTTTTGCCGGGATGTTTGGAAGACTCGAAGCGCGTGGTCGAGCTGGTTTGCTCGCGTTTCGGCCGCGACGTGCTGCTTTCGATTATGAACCAATACACGCCCGTCTTGCGCACACGGGCCGACGCGGGTGATGAGCGCGCGGCGCGCGTGCTTGAGCGCTGCCCCGAGCTGGCGCGGCGCGTGAGCGAGGCCGACTACGAGGCGCTGCTCGACTTTGCCGACGGGCTGGGCGTCGAAGACTACTTTTGGCAGGAAGGCGGCGCCTGCGAGGAGAGCTTCATCCCCGAGTTTTACGGCGTAAGGCAATAGGCGGTTGCTGTGGCGTCGGCGCGTTCGCGTGTTTCCACGATCAAGTACCAGGCTCTTTTGGTGTTGGCGGCCGCCGTGTGGGGGCTGGGCACGGTGGTTATCAAAGACACGGTCGGGGAGTTTTCGCCCTCGTGGTTGGTGGGCATCCGCTTCTTCTCGGCAGGGGTGATCGCCTGTGTTGTGTTCGCGCGCCGTTTCGTGCGGTTGGCCCGTGCCGGCGCGCTGCTCGACCATGTGCGCGCGGGGGTGGTCCTCGGGTTGTTGGTTGCCGCCGCCTATCTTTGCAACACCGGCGGGCTCACCGACACGACGGCGGCGAAAAGCTCGTTTCTCACGGGCGTGTACTGCGTCCTCGTTCCGTTTATCGCATGGGGCGTTATGCGAAGGCGGCCCACGGCGTTCAACCTCGTGGCGGCGTTTTTGTGCCTTGCGGGCGTCGGCTTGGTGTCGCTTCCTGCGGAAAGCTCGTTTTCGCTGGGATGGGGCGACGCCGTCACGCTCGTCTCGGCGGTGTTTCTCGGTTTTCAGGTGGTGGCCACGTCGAAGCTTGCCCCAGGGCGCGACATGGCGGTGCTCACCTCGCTTCAGTTCTTGCTAGGCGGCGCGTTCGCTTTGGTTATCGCTGCGGCAACCGAGCTTCCGCCCGAGGCCGCGGTGCTGCTCGACCCCGCAACACTTGGCAACCTTGCGTACCTCGTCGTGTTCGCCACGTGCTTGGCGTTGCTGCTGCAAAACGTTGGCTTGGCGAGGGTCTCTCCTTCGTCGGGAGCGCTGCTGTTGAGCTTGGAGTCGGTGTTCGGCGTGGCGTTCTCGGTGCTGTTTCTCGGCGAGCAGCTCAGCGTTGCCATGCTGGTCGGCTTCGCGCTCATCTTCTGCGCGGTGCTTGTGAGCGAGTGGCTGCCCGGGGTTGTTTCTGGTTCGCAGTCGTCCCAGACTCAAGCTTTGCCTTAACATGCTTGTGAGCGGGGGCGGCGGACAGGCGGACAGGTTGGCGAACGGGTTAGCGAACGCGCGGGCGAGCGGGCGGTGCCGAGGTCGTTTCCTCCCTTCCCTAAATCGAGCGGTTGTCGTACAATACACGGGCGCTTGCAAGGCAGCGCGCGTGCGCCAGCGTGGCTCAACGGTAGAGCAACTGATTTGTAATCAGTGGGTTGCGGGTTCGATTCCTGTCGCTGGCTCCAGTATTCTCGCAGGTCGTCGATTTGGCTCGGCGGCCTGTTTCTTTGCGGGGGCGGCTTGCGCCGTGTTCGCCCTTGCTGTGTCCTGCTGCATCTCGGTGAGGTTTTTCCAGAAGCGCTTGGGCATGAAATGCCGGCGCAGCTCGGGGTTGTAGCGCGACTCGACGGCGACGGCGCGGTAGAAGCGCCGCCAGGCGTCTTGGACGGTTGCCTCCTCCGCGGCGGCGTCGGGCAGGGCTTCGGGGCCGAGCAGCTGCGTGTCGGGGTCGTCGGTGCGCACGAGGTACCACGTGCGCCCGTCGTAGACGCCTGCGAGATGGTGGTTCTCGTCGTAGATGACGAAGGGCTGCACGTTGAAGCGCTCGACGAAGTGTTCCATGACAAGCGGCACGACGCTGTCACGCGGGTTGCAGCGCGCGAACCACATGTCGACTTTTTCTGCTGGGAGCGCGTCGCTTCCGCCGCGCTGGGCGTGCGCGGGACTTGCCGCGGGCGTTGACAGGGCAAGCTGTGCCGAGGGGTTGCCGCCGCCTAGATGCTCGAAGCGGATGAACTGGCGCATGTGCTCGCATTCCTGGTCGACCGATCGCGCGATCTTGAACAACGGCTCGACGGCGGGGTGCGTGATGTCGGATATGGCGCGACCGCGCTGCTTGGGGCACGGGCCGCGTCCGCTTGCGCCCGCGCAGTTTGGGCGCTTTCGGCAGCGGCCGCACGCGCGCGCCTTCTGCTGGTCCATCGCATAGCGCACGAAGCGATAGGCGGCGGTGCCCGCGTCGGGGCGCGACGAGAGCGCCGCCTTCTTGACGGCGTTGAATGCGTTGTGCCCGCAGGCTTGGCAGAGCCCGCGCCTCACCCGCTGGGCGTGCTCGATGTTGGTTTCGATGCGCGCCACGCGTTGGGAAAGGCGCAGCTGCAGCACGCCTTCAGGCGCGACGTCGGTAGGGTTTTCGTGGTTGGCGTAGGCGGCGAAGATGGCCGAGAGCAAACCTTCGAGCGTGCCGTCGTAGGCGTACGCCACCTCGTCGAACACTTCGGCAGGCATCAGAACACCTTCTCCAGGCTTGGTTGTGCGCGCGGGATGCGAGGCGCCGGAGAGTGGTGGACCTTTGTTGTCGCGCCCAAGGCTGCGGCGTGCTCTTTCGTTGTGGGCTCAGCCATAGCGTGCGGCGCTTTCGACGGAGCCCCCATGAAAGAGGTAAAAGCCTGCGGCGATTCGCCCAGGTTCGCGAGTTGTTTGCCGCGCGTTGCGCTCCCCAAGCGCTTCTCGGGCGTTTCCACGGCGTCGAACAGGCTCAGCTGCCCAGGCATCGCCTTGTCGGCTCGGCGCCCGTGCTTGCCGCCCTCGAGGGGCGCGGCAAGCACGGCGCGCAGGCCCTCGCGCGAGAAGTCGACGCCCGTGCCCGCGTAGGTTCCGTTGCACGTGACGAAGTAGCGCGCCCGCTTGTAGGCGATGCCGAGCTTGCGCAGCTCCGCCTCGCCGAGCGTCGATTGGCGGCGTGCCCGCATGATGAGCTTGGCACCGCGCACGCCGATGCCCGGCACGCGCAAAAGTACATCGTAGGGAGCGGTGTTCACCTCAACAGGGAAGAGGTCGAGGTTGTTGAGCGCCCAGTTCGCCTTTGGGTCGATCTCGGTGTCGAGGAAGGGATGCGCCTCGTCGATGATCTCGTTCACGTCGAACTCGTAGAAGCGCAAAAGCCAGTCGGCTTGGTAGAGGCGGTGCTCGCGGTTGAGCTGTATAGCGTCGGTCGAGGGGAGGCGTGCGTCGCTATTGACGGGCAAATACGCGCTGAAAAACACGCGCTTGAGCGAGAGCGTGCGGTAGAGCGCGGCCGATAGGTTGAGTACGTGGTAGTCGCTTTCGGGCGAGGCGCCTATGATCATCTGCGTCGACTGTCCTGCGGGAACAAACGCGCGGGCGGCCTGTTTGGGGCGTGTCATCGACTGGTAGACGGTTTTGCGCCGCCGCACGAGCGCGCGCGACTCGGCGCTCTCGGCAATCGACGCGCTGATCTGCCGCATGGGTGCCAGTATGTTGCGCTTGGGCTTTTGTGGGGCGAGCAGCGCCAGGCTTTCGCTCGAGGGCAGCTCGAGGTTCACCGACATGCGGTCGGCGAGCAGCCCGAGCGCGTGAATGAGCTCGGGCGACGTTCCCGGCACGGCCTTGGCATGGATGTAGCCGCGAAAGCCGTACTCCTCGCGCAGGATGGTAAGCGTTTGCAGCATGAGCTCGGAGGTGAAGTCGGGGTTGCGGATGACGCCCGAGCTCAAAAACAGCCCCTCGATGTAGTTGCGGCGGTAAAACCCTATGGTGAGGTCGGCCAACTCGCGCGGCTTGAAGCACGTGCGCACGAGTCCTTCGTTGCTCGCGCGGCTTGAGCAGTAGGCGCAGTCGAACACGCACACGTTGGTCATGAGCACCTTGAGCAGCGTGATGCAGCGACCGTCGGCGGTGAAACTCTGGCAGCACCCGGCGGACGAGGCGGCGCCGAGCTGCCCGCGCTTTCCCGCGCGGTCGACGCCCGAGGACGTGCACGCCACGTCGTACTTCGCTGCGTCGGCAAGAATCTCAAGCTTCTCGGCTACGTCCACTTTTTCACCCCCATCTGGTTTAAAAACACTTGTTCGCGCGAATGTTTGTTTGCTATAATATACGAACAAAGATTCGATTGTCAAGAAGGGGACGGGATGATTTTCGAATACGCGATTCTGTCGTTTGAGCCGTCGCTCGATGAATTGGCAAAATGGGAGCGTGACCTGCGAAAACGACTTGGAGAAAATGCCTCGGGCATCATGCGCGTCGAAGCGCGGCGCATGGAACACCACGAGTTCAACGCCTACTGCGTCCTTATTAAGCGGGGGTTCAACCTTACGGTGAAAGGCGTCGACGGCATGGCGCGCAAGCGCGGCAAGTCGTCGCCCGACGTGGTGCTCGAAGGCGCGCGCTGGGAGCTCAAATGCCCCCAAGGCGAAAACGCGCGCAAGACCATACGAAGAAACCTCACGCGCGCGCTCAACCAAATGAGGAACGCCGATCCTCCGCCTTCGGAGATTCGCATCATCTTGAGCGCGCTTGAAACAAGCTTGCCGAGGGGCAACGTGGAATATCACGTGAGGCGAATCATGGACGAGGAAGTTATTGACGACATGATCGTGATATACAGCGAACAGGACGTTCGACGTTACAAACGAATGAGCGGAGATTCCCATTGCCCTTCTTGTTCAGACGGGGGGGTGTCTCCGCTACGCGCAGCATAACACGTCTTTTGTCTTTACGGAAGAGGCTTTTTGACCCGAAAAATGAAATATATGGTTGATTGTCGCAAGACATTGCGATAATATGACACCCATAAGGAATCTGGCCGATTCTGCAATGGAGAAAAGGGGAGTCTCCTACGACGCGCCGCTGCAGCGCGGATTCGCGACCGCGCGCACGACAAGCGCAAATGGGCGACTGTCCCGATACTTTGTAGGAGGAGAAATGTCGGGAACAAAAAGCCCGCACGGCGGGCTCACGCGCAGAAGCTTCCTCAAGACGACGGCCGCAGTTGCCGGAGCCACGGCCCTCGCAGGTGGAACAACCCTGACTGCGTTGGCGGAATCCTATGAGCCCGGGCAAAAGGAAACTGGGGAAGAGCAGATATTCTGCGGCGTATGCCGAGGTAATTGCTCGGGAACCTGCAAGCTAAACTTGCATGTCGTGGACGGCAAGATCGTTAAAACTTCAAAACGTAAGTTCAACTCTTTCCCTGATGGCAGCGTCGATAGAATCTGCTTGCGTGGCTTAAGCCAAGTTTACAACATCTATGGTCCCAATCGTGTGCAATATCCAATGAGGCGCGTGGGCGAGCGTGGGGCAGGCGAGTGGGAGCGCATTTCGTGGGACGATGCTGTTTCCGAGATTGCGGAGCGTTGGCAAGAGATACGCGAGAAATACGGCGATCAAGCTATTGCATATACGCGTGGGTCAGGTAACTTGGGCACAGTTAGCGGTGTTGCATCGCCGATGTTCAACGTGTTCTTCAATAAGATCAACTCAACGCAGATCAAAATTGCTCGCGACCAGGCGAATACGCGCGGAATTAATCGTGTGATGGGGAATTTGGGCGATTGGGTTTTGAACGATCCGTCCGATTTCAAGAACGCAAAGACATTGTTTGTATGGGGCGCCAATATCACAGACGCTCAACTGCATGACTGGCATTTTGTCGCCGAAGCGCAGGAATCGGGGACAAGGCTAGTGGTCATTGATCCTATTATGACGCAATTGGCGGCAAAGGCTGATATGTGGATTCCCGTGAAACCGGCGACTGATGCAGCCTTGGCCTTGTCGATGATGTACGTGATGATTGAGGAAGACGCTGTCAATAAGCCGTTCATGAAAGCTCATACTTGTGCACCATTTTTGGTTCGCGAAGACACGGGGGAGTTTTTGCGTATGAGCGACTTGGGAGTCGAACCGAAGACGATAGAGGTTGCTCGCACGCAGGTTTCCCAAGCGTCAAGTGCTAACAAGGGTGCAGCCGTAGGCCAAAGTGCGACGGTAACTAAAACAGTCGATCCCCCCGCAGCTCTCGATTCAAATGGAGAGGTGGTTGCAGTCGACGATGCGAGCGATCCTCAACTTAGTGGGACGTATGATTTCGGCGGCGTGAGATGTAGGACGGCATTCGACCTGCTCAAAGATGATGTTATGGACTACTCGCCAGAAAAGGCGTCAGAAATTTGTGACGTGCCTGCTGAAACCATCACGGAATTGGCGCATATTGCGCTTGACGGTCCATGCATACATCGCCTAGGCTGGGGGTCGAATTCGTATACCAACGGCGTACATGCGGCGCATGCAAATGCCACAATGGCGGCACTTACTGGCCAAATCGGCTATTCCGGTGCTGGAACAGGGGTTGGCGACTTCAAAGCCTGCTGGGGAATCAATGCGGTTGTGAAAGGTATGACGGCTGCAAAATATCCGATGATTTCCGCACTCTTTCTTCCTGAGATTATGAGAACGGGGAAGTATAAAGGTCAGGACTACCCCATCAAGTCGCTGTATATTTACGCGGGAAATCCTGTGTCGAATCAAGTTAACACGCACGAATACTTAGACGACATCGTTGGAAACCTCGACTTCTTGGTGGTTGCCGACTACGCTTTTACGGATACAACGAAGTACGCCGATATCGTTTTGCCTGCATCGCATTGGTTTGAGCAGGAGGACGTTGTTGCCATTTCGGCAACGCAGTGCTTTATCCATAGCGAAAAGGCGATAGAGCCGCTTTACGAATCAAAGCCGGATATAGAAATCTTGCGCTTGTTTGCTGAGAAAATGGGACATCCCGATCTGATCACATACACGGACGACGAATACATGAAAATGGTCATCGATACGGCTTCCCTTGGCGCGTTGGGTATTACTTATGACGCGATCAAGGAAAACGAAGACATGTATTGGTATCCGAAGAAGCCGTGGATTCCGTGGGAAAATGCTGAATTCAGGACGGACTCGGGTCGCATGGAATTCTATGTTGAAAAACCAACGGTTCAGTTTGACATGGGTCAGGATTTTGATGTCGAGCGCGAACACCTTCCTCGCTATTTCAACCCGACCGAAGCGTACGAAGGTAGTCCTGCATGGGATAAGTACAAACTCATTTTGCTATCTGAGCGTCCACGTTTCCGTGTACACTCGATGTGGGCGGACAATGCCTACTTACGTGAGCTCGACCCAGAACCGACGATTAAGATAAACCCGCATGATGCCGAGGCGCGTGGAATCTCGGATGGGGACTACGTCGAAGTGTATAACGATCGAGGTCATTGTGTGGCGAAAGCGGTTTTCAACAATGGTATCCGTCCAGGATGCATGGTCTATCCGAAAAGTTGGCAGTCTTATCAACATAAGGCAGGCTGCTGGTCTGAGCTTCTGACGTCCGAATATGATCCGGTAGGCGTGAACGAGAGCTATTTCGACAACCTTGTCGAGGTTCGCGTTTGGAATGAGGGGTAGCTGCTATGGCTGAACAAAGACTGGCGATGCTCATCGACACGAAGCGTTGTATTGGATGCAATTCGTGTGCGGTGGCGTGCAAGATCGAAAACAATTTGCCGAACAACATTTGGTGGAATCGCGTACTAGCGGTAGGAGGCGACCATCTAGATTCCCCTGAAGGCGAGTATCCAAATCTGAAAATGCACAATATTACTCTTGCTTGTCAACATTGCGAGAACCCAGCTTGTGTGAAAGTGTGCCCAGTGGGTGCAACCTATAAGGATCCTGAGACGGGCGTGGTGCGGCAAGATTACGACAAGTGCATTGGGTGTCGCATGTGCATGGCGGCGTGCCCTTACACGGGGGTTCGCTCGTTCAACTGGGAAGAACCGCAGTACCATTTGGATTTTGCCGTAGGCGATCGCGATGTCGCTGCACATCAGAAGCATGTTGTGGAGAAATGCACGTTTTGCTGGCATCGGCTGGCGAAGGGGCTGGCACCTGCATGCATTGAAGTTTGCTCAGCGCGCGCTCGTTATTTCGGCGATTTGAACGATCCCAGCTCCGAAGTCTCGCAGCTGATCCGCGAGCGGGAGTACAAGCAGCTTCTGCCTGAGCGCGGGACCAACCCGTCCGTCTATTACTTAGTGTAGAGAGGGGATAACAATGACTGAGAACGTTTCGACGGCCGGCGCCGCCAATGCTGCTCAAGCCCCTGCCGAGGCTCGCGGGCCTCGCTCCCGGTGGGGCGGGCGCGGGCTCAACGTGGCTATAATCGTCGCCGCCGTGGTGACCGTCGCGGGGCTGGTGCTCTGGGGCGTGCAGCTTTCGGGCGGCATGGTGCAGACGGGCATGCGCAACCTGGACTCCTGGGGCCTCTACATCACGATGTTCATGTTCCTGGTGGGTCTTTCCGCCGGCGGCCTGATCATCTCGTCGGTGCCCAAGGCGTTCGGTATGCGCGGGTTCGGCGGCATATCTAAGGTGGCCGTGTGGACCTCCATCTGCTGCACGGTGCTCGCCATTGGGTTCGTGGTGGTCGACCTGGGACAGCCCGCGCGCCTGTGGGAGCTGTTCGCGTACTCGAACCTGGGGTCACCCCTCATGTGGGACATCCTGGTCCTGGGCACGTACCTTATCCTTTCGTGTGTGTACCTGTGGGCGCAGCTGCGCGCCGAGCGGGGCGCCATGTCGCACACAGCCCTGCGCGTGATCTCCGTGGTGGCCCTTGTGTGTGCGGTGCTCGTGCACTCCGTGACGGCTTGGATCTTCGGCCTGCAGCAGTCCCACGAGCTTTGGCACACTGCTCTTCTGGGGCCGTGGTTCGTGTCCTCGGCGCTCGTGTGCGGCACGGCACTCGTGATGGTGATCGTGGTGGCGCTGCGTAAGGCCGGCTACATGGAAGTCGAGCAGGAGAACCTGGTGAAGCTGGCGAAGATGCTCGGCGCGTTCGTGTGCGTCGACCTCTACTTCTTCGGATGCGACCTTCTGACCAGCGCCTTCCTCGGCGGCTCGGGCGCAGAGGTCGTTCAGATGCTCGTGTTCGGGCAGCTTGCGCCGTTTTTCTGGATTGAGATCGTCGGCTGCGCGGTGTGCGCCGTCATCTGCTTCGCGCCGAAGCTGCGCACGACGCCGCTTCTGGTGGTGGCATCGATTCTGGCCATCGCCGGCATTTTCTGCAAGCGCGTGCAGCTGCTCGTGGGCGGTTTCCAGATCCCCAACCTCGACCTGCCGGGCGCGGTGACGTCGATGACCGTGACCAACTGGGAGGCCGGCATGGCGGGCGCCTACCAGGGGCTCGTGTACTGGCCGACGCCGCTTGAGTTCGGCGTGGCGCTCGGCGTGGTGGGCCTCGGCGCGCTGCTGCTGTGCCTCGGCCTGAAGTTCCTGCCGCTCAAGCCCGCCGAGGGCAACGAGTAGCGAGTGGCGGCTAGACACGCGTGCGGGGGGGTGCCTTTGCCGCTGGGCGCATTCGCAGGCGTTGCCCATCGAGCGTGAGCGTTCCCGCAAGCAGCGGGCGGGTCGAAACCCCTCCTTCGACCCGCCCTCGGTCGTTGGGCGACGAAAACGGGGCGGTTGCCCTACGGTAAGTTTTTGAGCGGTAAACGCAGGATGCATATTCCGCAGTTTGAAAAGATGACTTTCACTAACTCCTTTTTGGCCGTTGGTTACGCACCTCTTCGACGCGGGAGTTAGCGAAAATCCATTCAGCTGCTTGTGGGTCGATTTTGTCGGCGATCCAAAGCAGGCTGTTGGAAAAGGTATCAAGTTGTTCGCGCTCGACTTTCTCTATGTCTGCCACCAAGTGTTCTTGATGAGAGCAGCGATTCCTGAGCTTGTAGACTTCGATGACGTGCATTTCGAAATCGGCTCGACATGTTCCAGCATAGTGAGGCATTCCGCCGTTTCTTTTGTCGCGCAACGCTCGCCATATGGTTGGCTCAAGGCGCTTGACGAGGAGAAATCGCCATACGTCCATCGAAAGAGCTGCGGTAATGTGATCGTACGAAGATCTTTTGCCCTCGCGTGACAAGCGAAGCTTAGCCTTTTGCACGGATTGCTCGAAGGGTGATTTGAGGTTGTATAGATTTGGGTGATCGTACCAGTTTCGTTCGTGGCTCTCGGAGCGACGTTCGCAATCGTTGGCGAGGCGTATTGACATGAAGTTTCGTAGCAGCACTTCAACGTGCGCAACGTCTTCCAAGTATGCTTTGGCCAGCCTCTCGTTCCAGATATAGAGTGCTGCGGGATTTGGCGCGTTGGCGTACCGGGATACCCTGGCGGATGAAAACCAGCGACTAAGAGTTTTCGCGTCGGGCATGTTGCTTTTGTCGTCCATGCTGGGGTATTATACATGGTTGAAAGCCCCGGAAGGTCACTCGCGCGAAACATCGCGATACCCCGGGGTTCTTGTTTTCCTCGACCTGCTAAATCCTCTTTTCCGCCGAGCAATAGGTTTGCGGATGTCGGCGGGTTCAGCGCCCGTTTTTATTGTTTGTGCTGCCGGTCGGCAGGGAGGTGCCATTGTTTGACGGCGAGGAGGGAAATCCTCTGTCATTGCGTCCCGCTTGATTTGGCGGCACGGTTCATGGTTTTAGATGATATGCAGTTCGGGAAGCGAGGTTTTCCTTGACCAAGAAGTTTGCCATAACTCTGGCGGTGTTCGCGCTGCTGGGGGCGTGCGTGCTGGGCGCGGGGGCGCTTGCGCAGGGCGGCTCGGCGGCGGCGCTGCCGCAGCGCATAGCCGCCGATTCGCCGTGTCCCGCCACGGGGTGCGCGTCAGGCTCCTGCCACGGCTTCGACGACGTTCCCGAGCCCGACGGCGTGCACGAGATGACCTGCCCCGAGGCGGGGTGTGCCAGCACCGAGTGCCATGCGTGGGACACGCTGCGCGGGCGCTACCACCAGGCGTCCGACGCCAGTTTGAACCTGTGGATCCTCATGCCCGTGGCGCTGGTGGTTGCCTGCGTCGCGTTCGCGCGGAAGGCGAGGTGACCGCGATGGGAAAGATGCTCATCGTTGACGCGGCGGCGCTCGCAGCCTACGTGGTCGTGTCGCTTCCTCAAGCCACGGGCGTTGCCGTCCACGAATGGTTGGGGCTTGGCGTGGCGCTGCTGCTTGTTGTGCACGTCGCCCAGCACGGCGACTGGCTGGCCGACGTGTTGCGTGCCGTAACGCGAAGCTCGGTGTTGGGGCGCGGCTCGTCGCCTGCCCACTTTGCCCGTCTGGGGCGGCTCGTCCTCGACGCGTTGCTCGCCGTGGCGCTTGCGGTGTGCGTGACAAGCGGCCTCATGGTGTCGGGCGCGGTGTTGCCCGCATTCGGCCTCTACGCCGAGGGATACTACTTCTGGAACCCGCTTCACGCAGTGTCGGCCAAGGTGCTGCTTGCGCTTCTGCTTGTCCACGTGGCTCTGAACGCCGGCGTGGTGTATCGTCTGTGGAAGAAGAAAAGCAACCCTGCTAAAAAGGAGGCATCCGATGAATGAGAACGAGGTTTGGGCGACGCGCGCGGTGGCGTGCGAGCTGTTGGCGCTGAGCCTGCGCTACCCCGATGAGACGCTGGCCGGGGCGGTAGCGTCGGGCGAGTGGCTTGGCGCGGCGCGAGAGGTGGCCGACGCGTTGGCGCTCGACCTGCCCGAGGGCTTCGGCGCGGGGCTGCCGCGTGAAGGGGAAGCCGCCGCAGCTGTTGAAGCTGACGTCGTGTTGCGCGAGTTGCGGCCGGAGGCCACGCGTCTGTTCGTGGGCGCGCCCGACCCGGCGTGCAGCCCCTACGAGGGCGTGTGGCGCGCACAGGCCGACGGCGTGCAGCCGCTTTTGTTCGTGAACCCGCACTCCATGGACGTCGAGCGCTTCTGCCGCTCGTGCGGCCTCGGTCGTCCCGAGGGCACCAATGAGCCGCTCGACCACGCGGCCACCGAGCTTGAGCTTCTGTGCCACCTGGCCTCGCGCGCGGCTGGCACGGTTGATCCCGCAGCGTGCGCCGTGCCCGAGGCGGACCTCCCCGGCGGCTCGGCCGCCACAGCCTACGACCAGTTCGTGGTCGAGCACCTGAAGACGTGGGTGCCGCAGTTTGCCGAGAAGCTGACCGCCGAGACGCGCCACCCGTTCTACCGCGCCGTCGGAACGCTTCTTGGCTGCTTCTTGAAAGCCGATTGACGCATCTGTGCGCTTGAAAGCTTCGCGCGGCTCACAACGGTAGTGTGTTATACTCGCTTTGATTCGCGACATTGCGACAATTGGAAACGGAGGACGCGCCAAGAGGGGAGGCGGGAAGGCTCGTGTTCAGCACGCTGGTCGTCGGATACCTGTTCCTCGGCGGTGCCGGGGCGGGGGCGCTCGTCGTCCTTTGTCTTCTGGAGTGCGTCAACGCGCGCCGTCGCTTCGGCTTCGTGGTTGACCGCACGCGCCTGGGCCTCACCTTCGCGGGTCGCGCCATGACGCCTCTGCGCCCGATGGCCGCCGCCGGCCCCCGCTCCGCGAACCGCGCGCGCTTCGCCGGCCACCCCCGTGCCGCCGATCCGTTGCGCGTCGTCAATCACGCGAACGCCGGCGGGCGCTCCCGCGCTGCTGTCAACCACCCGCTCGTTGCCGCCTTCGCCCTGCCGGTCGAGTTCTTCGCCCGCGCCTGGACCGTGTGCGTCGTCGTGCTCGCGCTGGGCGTCCTGTGCTTGGCGGCGGACCTCGGCCGCCCCGAGCGCGTCGCGGCCCTCATTCTGCACCCGCAGCTTACCGCCATGACGGTGGGTGCTTATGCGCTCGCCGCAAGCCTGGCCGTCGCCGTCGCGTTCGCCGCCGGGTCCAACTTCGACGGGTTCATCCCGGCACCCTCGCTCGTGTACGCGCTTTCCGCGGCGGGCGTGGCGGCAGGCGTGGTCGTCATGGCGTACACGGGCGTCCTGCTGGCGAGCCTCGACTCGGTTCTTTTCTGGAAAACGTGGCTTCTGCCTGTGGTTTTCGTCTTGTCGTCGCTTTCGTGCGGCGTGGCGCTGGCGTTTGTGGCGGCGGCCTTCACGCAAACGCGGCAAAACCTCGTGCGCGCGCTTGCGAACCTGGCGTCGGTCGACAGCGTGCTTATCGCGCTTGAGGCCGCCGCCCTCGCGGCGCTGCTCGTCTGGGGGCTTTCCGGCGAGGGTACGCGCGCCTCGGCGCACGCAATAGCCTCAGGCGATCTTGCCCCGACTTTCTGGGGCGTCGTCGCGGCGCTCGGCATGGCGGTGCCTCTCGTCATGGAGCGTTTTGTGCGGCACGCCAACTACGGCTCCCAACTGCTTTTTGTGGCGGCGTTCGTGCTGGCGGGAGGGCTCGCCTTGCGCTGGTGCGTGGTAGGCGCGGGCGCGTACGACGTTGCCCAAGCGCTCGGGCAGGCGAACATGCTTGCGGCGGGATTGATGTAAGGAAGGGACAGCATGGCCAGGGAGAGAAGGCGGCGCGCGTACGACGCGCCCTACGAGTTCACCGACAAAGAGGCCGAGATTCGCGCGGCCACCAGCTACGTCCCGCGCAAGTCGTCGCGAAACGGCGCGCTCATCTTCAACATGGCCGTGTTCGTTGTCGCGTGCGCGGCGGTGCTGGCGGCGTGGTACCTGGTCGCGGGGCGCGTGACCTTCGCCGCCGTGTGCGCGATGCTGCTCGTGGCGCTGTTGGCCATATCGTCGGCGCACATCGCGCTTTCGTGGGAGAAGGTCGTCGTGCTGCGCTTCGGCAAGGTCAACCGCGTGGTGGGGCCAGGCCTGTACTTCACCATCCCCGTCGTCGAGCACGGCACCATCCGCGTGGACCAGCGCGTCATCGCCTCGCCCTTCTACGCCGAGCGCACCCTCACGGCCGACCTCGTGCCCGTGAACATCGACGCGGTGCTGTTTTGGGTGGTGTGGGACGCCGAGAAGGCGTGTACCGAGGTTGAGGACTACTACTCCGCCGTCTCGTTTCTGGCGCAGACGGCCATGCGCGAGGCGGTGGGTCGCTCCCAGCTGGCCGAGGTGGCGCTGCGGCGCGACCAGCTCGACGTTGAGATCAAGGCTGACATCGAGAAAGAAGCTGCGAATTGGGGCATCGACATCATCTCGGTGAAGGTGCGCGACATCGTGATTCCCGAGGAGCTGCAAGAGGCCATGAGCCTGGAGGCGCAGGCCGACCGCGAGAAGAGCGCCCGCGTGTCGGTGGCCGGCGCCGAGGCCGACGTGGCCGAGATGCTCTCCGAGGCGGCCAAGGTTTACGGCGACCCTGAGGCGGCCCTGCGCCTGCGCACCATGCTCATGCAGTACGAGACGGTGAAGCGCTCGAAGGGCTCGGTCGTGACCGTGCCCACCGCCGTGAGCGACGGATTCGTTGACGGAAAGGGGGAACAAGGGTGAGCGCCCTCAAGTCCTTCGAAATCGATTACACGAGCGGCCTTCCCGTGTGGATTCAGGTGAAGAACCGCATCGCCTACCTCATCGGCTCGGGCGAGTTCGCGGAAGGCGAGCGCCTGCCCACCGTGCGCGGTCTGGCGACCGAGCTCGACATTAGCTACAACACGGTAAACCGCGCCTACATGGACCTCGAGCGCGAGGGCTACATCGCCACGCGCAAGGGCCGGGGCACGTTCGTGGCCGAGCAGCGCGACGTGGGCGCGGCGCGGGCAACCGACAGCCCCATCGAGCTGGTGATCGACGACATGATCCGCGCTTGCACGAACGCGGGGCTGGTCGACGACGACATCGTGGCCATGGTGAAGGCCCGCCTCGCCCGCCGAGCGATGTAAGAGTTGCCTCTGCGCCCGCGCCCCAGCTTCTACTCCCCGCGCTCACCTTCCGCGCCCTTAAAACTCCCCGCTGCTTCTTAGCGGAGTTGAAAAGGGGTGGAAACGCGCGTGTAACGGTGCTGCTCGACAATCGAGTAAACGGCGGGGAAGGAGCAGCGCGCATGAAGATCATCACGGTGGGGAAGGTGGCGAGTCTCGATGCGGCCATGCGGGAAGCGCTTGCGTCGTTCGGCTACGAGGTGGTGGGCGAGGCGCGCGACGAGGACGAGGCGGCGCGCCTGTCCGACGCGCTCGGCGCCGACTGCGTGCTGGTGGGCGCAAGCTGCTTTCGCGATGAGGTGGAGCGCGCGGGCGAGGCCGAGCGCCTCCGTGCGCGCATCGAGGCGTTGAAGCTGGTGAACCGCGCGAAGGCCCTGCTCATGGAGCAAGGGCTTTCCGAGGCCGACGCGTTTGCGCGCATGCAGAAGGCGTCCATGAACACGCGACGGCCCCTGCGCGACATCGCAGAGGCCGTGATTTTGGACGCCGAGGTGCGAAAGTAGAGAAGTAGAAAAGCGGGGAGGCAGGAGGCATACCCACGCGCCCATGTCGCCGTGCGGCGACTGCGCGGCTCGACGACATAAGCCGAACCGCGCAGGGCGCGCCTTTCGCCGCCGCGCTCGTTCGTGCGCACGCGCGTCGCCGCGCTACAGCGCCGCCTCGCCGCGCTCGTTCGTGCGCACGCGCACGGCCTCGACGACTTCCTTCACGAATATCTTGCCGTCGCCGAAGGTGGCGTTGCCCATGTCGGCCACCGCCTCGTCGATGATGACGTCGACCAGGTCGTCTGCCACCACGGTGCGCACCGACACCTTCGGCAGCATATTCACGCCGCGGTTGTCGTCGCGCGTGTACACCTGGTGAAAGCCCTGCTGGTGGCCGTAGCCGAAGCCCTGCGCCACGAACACGCCGCTTTTGCTGTGGGCCGACAGGATGCGCTTCACGCGCTCAAGCTTGTCGCCGTTGATGATGAACTCGATTTCCTTCATGGGGATGTCCTTTCGATGGGATGGTCCGTGGCCGCGCCTTCGCCGGGCGGCAAGGGCGCGGCCCTTGCCCTACGCTCGCCTGGAGGCTCCTGCCTGGGGGGACGCGCGCCTG